>VGEI01000304.1 GCA_016869415.1 Alphaproteobacteria bacterium | reverse complement strand
GGCGCCGCCGCGCACCATCGCCGATATCACGGCGATCCTCGACAAGCAGAAGCCCGACCCGGCCCGGCGAGCGGCCAGCACGGCCCGGGCCGACGGCCAGCCCGGCAGGGCGATACGGCGCGTGCGGCCAGCGAGTTCGAGGCGGCGACCGAGATCCTGCTTTCCTCCTCGCGCCAAGCTGAAGATGCGGACGACGACGGCGCCTCCGTCGGGCAGCAGGACCGGCAGATCCAGCGCATCGTCGAGATCTACCTCGGGCTCCTGGCCGACACGAAAGGGTCTGCGGCAGCGGCGGAGACCTTCCGCCTGGCCGACGCCATCCGTGGCAAATCGGTGCAGCGGGCGCTGGCCGCCTCGGCAGCCCGCTCCTCGGCCACCGATCCCGCCCTCGCCAACCTCGTGCGATACGAGCAGGACGCCCAGAAGCAGGCAGCGGCCTTGCAGGGGCTGCTGACCAACATCCTGACCCGCCCGACCAGCGAGCAGGATGCCGGTGCCGTGCAGAAGCTGCGCCGGGACATCGATAGCCTGCGCACTTCGCGCGCCCGGCTGCGCGAGGAGATCGAGCGCCGCTTTCCCGACTACGTCAACCTCATCGATCCCAAGCCGGCCAGCGTCGAGCAGGCGCAGAAGAGCCTCAAACCCGGCGAGGCGCTGATCGCCACCTACGTCGGCGACGAGCGGGTTTTCGTCTGGGCCATCCCGCACCAGGGGCCGGCTGCCTACGCCTCCTCCAAGGTGACGGACAAGGAGGTGGAAAAGATGGTGGCCGAGTTGCGCAAGGCGCTCGACCCCAACGCCGACACGCTGGACGCCGTGCCGGCCTTCGACGTGGCGCTGGCCCACCGGCTCTACGAGTTGCTGCTCAAGCCGGTGGAAGCCGGCTGGAAGGATGCCAAGAGCCTGATGGTCGTGCCGCACAAGGCCCTGGGACAGCTGCCTACCGCCGTGCTGGTGACCGAGAAGGTGGCGCAGCCGGCCAAGGGCGGGGTGTTCTTCGCTGAATACAAGAGCGTGCCGTTCCTCGCCCGCAAGGTGGCGGTGACGCAGCTGCCTTCGGTGACCTCGCTGGCCACGCTGCGCGCCCTGCCCGCACCGGCGGCCAACCGCGAGACCTTTGTCGCCTTCGGCGACCCCTGGTTCAGCCCCGAGCAAGCCAACGAGGCGAAGCAGCAGGTGGCCATGAACACGCTGCAGACCCGTGGCCGGCTGGTCCGCCGCAACGCGCCCAAGACCGAAGGTGTCGACAGCGCTGAGCTGGCCCAGCTGCCGCGCCTGCCCGACACGGCCGAGGAGGTGAAGAGCATCGCGCTCGCACTCAAGGCCGATCCCTCGAAGGACGTCTTCATCGGCGAGGCGGCGAACGAGAAGACGGTCAAAAGCATGGACCTGTCGAAACGCAAGATCGTCATGTTCGCCACGCATGGCTTGGTGCCGGGCGACCTCAACGGCCTGACCCAGCCGGCGCTGGCCATGACAGCACCCGGCGTGGCCAAGGTCGACGGCGATGGGCTGCTCACCATGGAAGAGGTGCTGGCCCTCAAGCTCAATGCCGACTGGGTGGTGCTCTCGGCCTGCAACACGGCGACTGGCTCGGGTGCCGGTGCGGAGGCGGTATCGGGATTGGGACGGGCCTTCTTCTATGCCGGCACGCGGGCGCTGCTGGTCTCCAACTGGCCGGTCGAGACGGTCTCGGCGCGTATCCTGACCACCGACCTCTTCCGCCGCCAGGCGGAGGACCCGAAACTGCCGCGCGGCGAGGCCATGCGCCAGGCTGAGATCGCGCTGATCGACGGGCCGGGGGCCATCGACGACGCAACCAAACAGCCGATGTTCTCCTACGCCCATCCCATCTTCTGGGCGCCGTTCAGCGTGGTCGGCGACGGCGGCTAGGGCGCCCTAACCCAAACTATCCAGAGCCATCCGCTGCACTTCGGCGGGTGAATGGCCGGCCTCGCGCAGCGACTGCAGCGTCGGCGCGTGCGCCCGCTTGGCCAGGCGCTCTCCATCAGGTCCGCGGACCAGCGGGTGGTGGTGGTATTCCGGCGTGGTGAGGCCGAGCAGCGCCTGCAGCAGCCGGTGCACATGCGTCGAGGCAAAGAGATCCTCGCCGCGCGTCACCAGCGTGATGCCCTGCACATGGTCGTCAAGGGTCACCGACAGGTGATAGCTGGTGGGTATGTCCTTGCGGGCGATGACGACGTCGCCGAAGAGCTCCGGCGCTGCCGTCACGCAGCCCTGGGCGCGGTCATGCCACTCGAGCCGGCCCGTGCGCGCGACCGCTGCCGCCATGTCGAGTCGTAGCGCGTAGACTGCGCCGGCGGCGGTCTTCACGGCGCGCTCGTCTTCGCTCAGCGCACGGCAGGTGCCGGGATAGACAGGTCCGTCGGGTCCGAGCGGCGGCCCGTGTGGGGCGGAGGCGGCCTGGGCGATCTCTGCCCGGGTGCAGAAGCAGGGATACACCAGGCCGTCGGCGCGCAAGCGAGCGACGGCCGCTTCGTATTCTGCCATGTGCTCCGACTGGCGGCGTACCGGCATCTCCCAGGCAAGCCCGAGCCAGCGCAGATCCTCGAAGATGCCCTGCTCGAATTCCGGCCGGCAGCGCTGCCGGTCGATGTCCTCGATACGCAGCAGGAACCGGCCGCCCCCGCTCTTCGAAGAATGGGCCGCCTCGAAAGCGAAGATGGCCGAATAGGCATGGCCGAGATGCAGGCGGCCGGTGGGCGACGGCGCGGTGCGGGTGACTTGGCTCATGCACGGATGACAATAGCACCCGCGCCCTGTAGGAGTGTCCGGCGCAACACGGAGTCGGCATGGCGAATTTTTTCGATCTCGATGGCCCCAGTTTCGGTCCCAAGTCCGGCGGCAAGCCCCGACGGCTGGTGCTGCTGCTGCACGGGTTGGGTGCCGACGGCAACGACCTGATCGGTCTCGCGCCCTACTTCGCCGAGGCCCTGCCCGATTGCGCCTTCGTCTCGCCGCACGCGCCCTTTCCCTGCGACATGGCGCCCTACGGGCGGCAGTGGTTCAGCCTGCAGGACCGCTCGCCCGAGACGGTGCTGGCCGGGGTGCAGGCGGCAGCACCGATTCTCGACGCCTATATCAGCGCCCAACGCGACCGGCTGGGCCTTGCCGACCGCGACCTGGCCCTGCTCGGGTTTTCACAGGGCACGATGATGTCGCTCTATGTGGCCCTCCGCCGGCCGCAAGCCATCGCCGGCATCGTCGGCTATTCCGGCGCCCTGGTGGCGCCGCATCTGCTGGCCGGCGAGGTCAAGTCGAAGCCGCCGGTGCTTCTGGTGCACGGCGATGCCGACCAGATCGTGCCCTTTCAGGCAATGGGGGCGGCAGCCCGGGCGCTCCAGGGCGCCGGCGTGGCGGTCGATACCCTGGCCCGGCCGGGCCTGCCCCATTCGATCGACGAGGAGGGCATCGCGGCCGGAATCGAGTTCCTGTCCCGTTGCCTGACCGCCGCCTAAGTACGGCAATTGGTTCATCGATTCGCCGCCGCCCGTCAGGTTGTGTTTTGCCGCCTGACCCTCTAAAACAGACGGAGTTAGTTGCCTCGGACTACGAGAGGGTTGCTGGTTGACCACCTCGATCGAGAACTGTCCAGCCTTGGTGCTGAACGCCGACTTCCGTCCGCTCAGCTACTTCCCGCTGTCGCTCTGGTCCTGGCAGGACACGGTCAAGGCCGTCTTCCTCAACCGGGTCAACATCGTCTCCGAATACGACCAGGTCATCCGCTCGCCCAAGATGGAGATGCGGCTGCCCAGCGTCATCGCGCTCAAGGAATACATCGCCGCCAACCGCCGCCCGGCCTTCACCCGGTTCAACGTCTTCCTGCGCGACAAGTTCAGCTGCCAGTACTGCGGCGAGCCGTTCCCCACGCACGAGCTGACCTTCGACCACATCGTGCCGCGTTCGAAGGGTGGGCGCACGGTATGGACCAACGTGGTCACCGCCTGCGGCAGCTGCAATCTCTTGAAGGGAAACCGCTTGCCCCGCGAGGCGCAGATGTTCCCGCGCCATGCGCCCATGCAGCCCTCATCGCTGCAGTTGCAGGAGAACGGGCGCGCCTTTCCGCCCAACTTCCTGCATGAAAGCTGGCGCGACTTCCTCTACTGGGACACGGAGCTGGAGCCGGTCTGAGCGGCCCGCTTCGGCGGCGGCTTAGTTCGGCTCGCGGCGCGGGTTGCGTTGGCGCAAGGGGACGGGTGCCATCAGGCAGATCTGGTCGGCGGCTTCCTGCCAGGCCCGCCAGAGCTCGAACGGGTTGAGCGCTGCCAGCGTCTTGCGCAGCGTCACCTTTGCCGGGGTCTCGGTCTCATTCGCGTCGAGGATGCGCATAGGCCAGCCTCTTGGTACGAGAAACGATCTGAGAGTCAGTGTAAGGCCAGCCCGGTTAAACAAGGGTTACAGGGCGGCGTCCGCGTCGAGGCCAGCGCCCGCGAAACGCTCCTGCACCGCCGCCGCGAGGTCGAGAATCTCGTCCCGGCCGACGCCGTCGCGATCCATCACCGCCCGGACGACCGGGTCCTCGAGCAGGTCGTCGAGTGCCGGCTCGAAGGTGAAATCTGCCTGGGGCCGCTTGGCCATGGTCCGTCTCCCGTAGGCTGGAACAATCCCGTTCTTGCCCAACAGACTAGCGGGAGAAGGTGGCAGGAATTCGGCAGCCTTTGTGGCAAAGCTGTGACGAGAAAAGCAAAAGCCCGGAC
>VGEI01000303.1 GCA_016869415.1 Alphaproteobacteria bacterium | reverse complement strand
AGGAGCCTAAGATCCTGCTTGCCGACGAGCCTATCGCCTCGCTCGATCTTCTCAACGCGCGCATCGTCATGGACGCGCTCCGGCGCATCAACCGCGAGGACGGCATCACGGTGATCTGCAACCTGCATCTGCTGCAGACCGCCAAGGACTACTGCGACCGGATCATCGGGGTGAGGAAGGGTGAAATCGTCTTCGATGGGCTGCCGGGGCAGCTCAGCGACACGACCGCGCGCGAGATCTACGGCGGCAGCGAGGAGGGAGACGAGGAGCTCGATCTTGCCTTCACTGCCACCTCCGCGCCGCTCAAAGCAGAGGCACGCACCGGAACGAACTAGCGGCAATGAACCAACGGGAGAACGCTCATGAGGAGCACGCATCGGCGTAACCTGACCATTACTTTTCTGACCGCTGCCGCCCTCGCGCTGGGTAGCGGCGCTGCGTCGGCCGACCAATACATCGGCGGCTGGCAAAGCAAGTTCCCGGTGATCAAGTACGGCGTGATCCCGGTCGAGACACAGACTCAGACGACCAAGACGATGGATAATTTCCTCAAGCACGCCGAGAAGGAAACCGGCGTGAAGTGGGAACTCTACACCGCCACCGACTATTCCGGCGTGATGAACGCGCTGATCGCCAAGCAAGTGCATCTCTCCTGGCTCAGCGGCTTCAGCTACTGCCAGACGCACATGGACAGCAAGGGTGGCGTCGAGCCCCTGGTCGCCGCGCAGGAGCCTGACGGCTCGATGGGCTACAACGCGGTCATCGTGGTCAAGACCGAAAGCGCCTACAAGACCCACGAGGATCTCAAAGGCAAGATCGTGGCGCGCACCGATCCTCTCTCCGGCTCGGGTTACCTGATCCCGACCGCGGCGTTCCGCCAGATGGGCACGCCAGTAGACGAGTACTACAAGAGCCCGCTCTCCGGCGGGCATCCGCAATCGGTGATCGGCGTGCTGCGCGGCACCTACGACGGCGCCTTCACTTGGACGTCCAAGAACGACAACATCGGCAATCTGCGCCAGATGATGAACAAGGGACTGCTCCAGCGCGAGCAGATCCGCATCGTCTGGACCTCGCCGCCCTTGCCCTCCCCGCCGGTGGTGATCCGCAAGGATCTGCCGCTGGAAATGCGCGCCGATCTCGAGAAGTTGTTCGTGCGCCTTAAGGACCACGATATGGCCCTTGCCGAATCGGTGGCTCAGGGCAAGACCAACGGCATGGTGCGCGTCTACCACGAAGACTACGCGCTGATGTGCCAGGCGGCCGAGATGGAGCGCGACGCCCGGCGCCAGCGCCGCTGATGCGATGCCGGTGCGGGGCCCTCAATACCCCGCACCGCCACTTCTTACCGATCAAGGCTGAATGAACCCTCCCGACACCGCAGTCGCTCGCTTTGAGGCGCACTACGCCGAGCACCGCCGCCGCAAAACCGCCTCGACTGCGCTGTTCTGGGTTGTCTTTCTCGCCTGCCTCGCGGTAGCGGTGATTACCGCCCGCTTCGACATCCGCATCCTCGTCGAAGGCCTGCCGCGTACCACAGACTTCCTCGAACGCATGATCCCGCCCATCGCGCTCAGCACCTTCGCCGACGATGTTGCCGACTGGTACTGGGGATTCGGCAAGTGGATGGGTAGCCTGCTCAACACCCTACTCATGGCCTATCTCGCTACCGTCCTGGGAACGGCAATTGGTGGGGTTCTAAGCTTCTTCGCCGCGCGAAACCTGGTGAAGAGTTACGCCGTCTTCTGGATCACTCGACGCGTCCTCGAAGTCGCCCGCACGGTGCCGGACATCGTCTGGGCCCTGCTCTTCGTATTGGCTTACGGCATCGGGCCGCTGCCCGGTGTGCTGGCGATCACCGTCCACACTCTTGGCGCCCAGGGTAAGCTCTTCGCCGAGGTTAACGAGAACATCAGCCCGCTGCCGCTTGACGGTATCCGTGCTGCCGGCGGCAACTGGCTGCACGAGATGCGCTTCGGCGTCCTGCCTCAGGTGCTGCCGAACTTCCTCTCCTACACGTTCTGGCGTGTTGAGCTCAACGTGCGCAGCGCCACGATCGTTGGGTTCGTCGGCGCCGGCGGCATCGGCCACGATCTTTTCACGGCCATCCAGCTTCTCTATTTCTCCGACGCTGGCGCGATTCTGCTGATCGTGGTGGCCACGATCATGCTTATCGACATGATCAGCGAGAAATACCGGCACCGCATCATCGGCAAGGATTCCCTCTCGCGCTGAGGCGGCATGCGCACGACACGGACCGAGATCACCGAAGCCGAGATCGCCGCTGCGCGGGCGCGGCTGCCGCGCGCCTTCGCCCGCAGCAGCCATGAGCAGGCGCGCCTTTGGCTCCTCTCCAGCGCTGCGGCGGCTCTGACGCTCTACTGCCTCTACCGCTTCGACTTTCTCTCCTGGCAGTTCATCGACGGCTCAGCGAAGTTCGGTGCGGTGGTCATCGCACAACTCTTCCCGCCGCACGGTTACGAGTACACACCCGATTTTCTTAAGTCGATGGGCGAGACCATCGCCATGGCCTTCATCGGCACGCTGCTCGGTGCGCTGCTCGCCTTTCCCCTGAGCTTTCTCGCCTCCCGGAACATGATGCCCGTCCGGCCAGTCCAGTTCGGCACGCGGCGTTTTGCCGATCTGCTAAGGGCGTTTGACTACCTGATCTGGGCACTGATCTTCGTGCGCGCCATCGGCCTTGGCCCCATGGCCGGCATCATGGCCATCGCCATCGTGGAGACCGGCACGTTCATCAAGCTCTATTCCGAGGCCATCGAGAACCTGGACCGCAAACAGATGGACGGCATCCGGGCCGCCGGCGGCAACGTGCTGCATGTGGTGCGCTTCGGTGTGCTGCCGCAGGTTCTGCCGATGATGCTCTCGAACACGCTCTATATGTTCGAGCACAACGTGCGCTCGGCCTCCATCCTCGGTATTGTCGGCGCCGGCGGCATCGGCTTCCTGCTCGCCGACCGGCTACGCGCCTACGAGCTGCAGGAAGCCTGCCTGATTATCATCCTGGTCGTGCTGACCGTTTACGCCATCGACTATCTCTCGCGCGTGCTGCGCGAGCGGTTCATCGTCGGCCGGGCAGAGCCTGCCAAGATCTCCGCGAAGCCTGCGGCGCCGTGACGGCCGCACCGGCAGCGGACCTCGTCGCCCCGCTACCCGCCCTTCATCGTCAGAGCCTGTTCCTCATTCCTTCGGGCTGGTGCCGAAAAGCGGCCTATCACCCAACTCGCCGTTCAACTTCCGCCGGACCCAGACCTTCGGCATGCCGCAGATCTGTTCGATTGCCAGTTGGGGCGGGATCCGCGGTCTGGGCGCCGCCGCCCTGCTGCGTTGGCGGCGCTAGTCGGCCAACGCTCCTATTCGCACGGGTGCAATGACGACCAGGCGCTCGCGGGGAAAGACGACGGACACCGTCGTGCCCTTTCCGACGGTGCTGCGAAACTGAATTGAGCCCCCGTGGGCCTCGATTAAGTGGCGGGCCAGATAGAGACCCAGCCCCGTGCCGTTTACCGACGCATCCACCTGATAGAATGCTTGAGTCAGCCGCTCCATCTTCCCAGCGGGGATTCCCAAACCGCTATCCTCGACGACGATCGTTAGGCGGCCTTCGGTATCGAGAAACGACCGTAGGGCGATCTGCCCGCCATCGTTGGTGAACTTGAACGCGTTGGACAGGAGATTGAGGAGTGCCTGCCGCAGCTTCTGACGGTCACCGCGGATCGCCGGTAGTCCTGCAGCGACCTCGACAGCCATGCGGCGCGGTCGGGTCGCCAGCCAACCGCGCATGATCGCTTCGCAGTCGGCAACAAGGTCCGCGACGGCGATCTCTTCGTCGCGCGTTCTAGGCGTGCCGGCCTCGATACTCGAGACATCGAGAACCTGATCGATGACACCCAGAAGGTGCTTGCCGCTGCGACCGATGTCCTTCAGATATTCCACGTACTTCAGGTTGCCGATCGGGCCGAAGATTCCGGCAGCCATCGTTTCCGAGAAACCGATGATGGCATTCAGCGGTGTCCGTAGCTCATGGCTCATATTGGCGAGAAATTCGCTCTTCGCCCGGCTGGCGGCGACGGCCGCCTGCAAAGCGCCCTGTTGGGCGTTGGCGAACTCCTGGCGCTCCGTCATGTCGCGAAACGTGTAAATAAGGAGTTGGCGGGGCCGGCGCCGGCGGCCGCCAGGTCGCAGAGTCGGCCAAGATCGCCCGCGTCGCGGCTCAAGAGGCAGAGCAGACCGACACTCAGATCAAGAACCTGGCCGAGGCAGCGCAAAAGATCGGCGACGTCGTCAAGCTCATCGCCGACATTGCCAGCCAGACCAACCTGCTGGCGCTCAACGCCACCATCGAGGCGGCGCGCGCCGGCGAGGCCGGCAAGGGATTCTCGGTGGTAGCCTCGGAGGTAAAGAGCCTGGCAACGCAGACCGCCAAGGCTACCGAGGAAATCAGCGCCAAGATCGCCGAGATGCAGACCGCAACCGGCCGGTCTGTCCAGACGATCGGCACGATCACCACGACGATCGGCCGGATCAATGAGATCACCACCACCATCGCCTCGTCCGTCGAGGAGCAGGGTGCGGCAACACAGGAGATCACCCGTAACGTTCGACAGGCTTCGGCCGGTACTGCCGAGGTGTCGTCGAACATCGGCGTCGTGACCAAGGCCGCCACCGATACTGGCGCCGCCGCCTCGCAGGTGCTGGCATCATCAGGCGAACTCTCC
>VGEI01000302.1 GCA_016869415.1 Alphaproteobacteria bacterium | reverse complement strand
CGAAGGCGAGGCGGGGGTGCGCGGCACGCCGCCGGGGGATCTCTATATCTTTCTGAGCGTTGCGCCCCACCGCATCTTTCAGCGCGACGGGGCGGACATCTACTGCCGCGTGCCTATCCCCATGACTACGGCGGCGCTGGGCGGGGCCATCGAGGTGCCGACGGTTGACGGCAGCCGAGCCCGGGTAAATATCACGGCCGGCGCCCAGACCGGCCAGCAGTTCCGCCTCAAAGGCAAGGGTATGTCGGTGCTGCGCGAAACCCGGCGCGGCGACATGTATGTCGAATCGGTGGTCGAGACGCCGGTCAACCTGACCAAAGAGCAGCAGGAGCTGCTGCGCCAGTTCGAGAAGGCGGCAAGCCCCGATCGGACGAGCCCGGAATCGGCGGGCTTCTTCAGCAAGGTCAAAGAGCTGTGGGACGACCTGCGTAGCTGAACACGCCGGTCGTCTCTGACGCCTCCTTCCGCCTCATGAGGTGACGGCCACCGCTTGCCTGACGGCGGCGAAGGCGGCAGGGTCGGCCCATGACCGATTCGTGGCTGGGATTCTGGAACCGCCCGCACAGCATCTACGTCAACGAGCGGCACCTGCGCGTACACTGCCGGCGCGTGGCGGACGATATCCTCTCCGTGCTGCCGGGCGAGCCGGGCTTGCGCGTGCTCGACTACGGCTGCGGCGATGCGCTGGATGCCGACCGGATCGCGGCGCGCGTGGGCCGGCTGTTCCTCTATGACGCCGCTCCCGCGGTCCAGGCACGGCTGCGCAAGCGTTTCGCCCGCGTGCCGAACATCACGGTGCTTGACGATGCCGGGCTGGCGGCGCTCGGCGAGGCGGCGCTCGATGTCATCGTCGTCTTCTCGGTGATCCAGTACCTGCCACGGAGCGAGCTGCCCGCGCTGGCCCGCGACTGGCGGCGGCGCCTGCGCCCGGGGGGCCGCCTGATCGTCGCCGATATCATCCCGCCGGAGGTCGGAATGATGGCGGATATCCGTTCTCTCCTGGCGACGGCCTCGGCCCACGGATTCCTGCTCGCGGCGCTCGCCGGTCTGGTGGCGACCTTCTTTTCCGACTATCGGCAGCTGCGCCAGCGTCTCGGCTTTGCCGTCTACAGCGAGACCGAGATCGCGGCGCTGCTGAATGCCGCGGGTTTCGCGCCGGCCTTGCAGGCACGTAATCTAGGCTTCCATCCAGCGCGGCGCACGGTTATTGCGCGCGCTGTCTAGGCAGCGAGGCGTTCGAGCCTCAACCCATGTCGCGCCAGTATAGCGGGGAAGGCCGGGCTCTCGAAGAAACGCAGCTCTTCCTCGCGCGCCGAAGTGACGGGATCGAGAGCCGTCAGCTCGGCATCGACTTCGCCCGGGTGGCACATCACCAGCAACGTGCCGGTGCCAGCGTCGGCCACGAAACTCTCGAACAGCGTGGCGTAGGGAACACGCCCGGAGAAGTCGTGAATGCCAGCGAAGCGGTGGTTGCCGGGAATTCCGGCCTTAAGCGCGCGGGCCCGTAAGGCGCGGCCGAGAGCCATGATCAGCCAGGCCTTCGGCGCGTCAAGACCACGGCGCAGCGTGGTGCGCCAGGGTTCGACGCAGAACCGCATCCAGGCCTGCGAACCGGCGAGGCGCCGTCGCCAGAGCCCGATCACGGCGTCGCGAACCACCGGGAATTGATGCACGTGTTGATGGCCGTCGAGGAAAGCGGGCGGCCGGCCGAGCTCCTTCTGGAAAGCGTCGAGCTGGCGCTCGAGCTCGGCGGCGATCTCGGCGCGCTCGAGGCGGCCGGTCAGCGACAAGGCCAGCAGGCGCCCGACCGAGGGCAGCTTCCCTTCCGGGGCCAACGACGGCATGGCGCCCAGCGGCGCGTGATCGGTCAGGGTCAGATGGAGCCCGATATCTGCCCTGTCGGCAAAGGGGCGCAGCGACGCAGCGTGGCCGGGCCAGGCCGGGCCGAGGCTCATGCAGCTGGCGGCGCTGAGCCGCCCGGCGGCGAGCAGGCGGACGATGGCCCGGCTCACCCCCGGGGCGAGGCCGTAATCGTCGGCGCAAAGGATCAGGCGAGTCACGGGTTGACCAGTCGGTGGCGCTGGCGAAGGATAGCGCAAAGACCCGAGGGGACGCATGCCGGACCAACCGGACCTGTCGATCGTCGTGCCCGTGTACAACGAGGCGGCGAATCTCGACGCTTTTTTCGCCCGGCTCGGTCCGGTCCTCGACCGCCTGGCCCTGCGCGTGGAGATCGTCTGCGTCGACGACGGCAGCCGTGACGACAGCTGGCTGCGCCTCACCGAGCGGCAGCGTCGCGACCCACGGCTGCGGCTCGTGCGATTGTCGCGCAATTTCGGCAAAGACATAGCGCTCAGCGCCGGGCTGCAGCACGCCGCCGGGCGCGCCGTCATCCCCATCGATGCCGATCTGCAGCATCCGCCCGAGCTTATCGAGACCCTGGTCGCCCGCTGGCGCGAGGGCTACGACATGGTCTATGCCCAACGGCAGTCACGCGACACCGATTCCCGGCTGCGCCGCTTTTTCAGCCGCGCCTTCTACGCCTTGTTCAAGCGCCTCTCCGACATCCAGATGCCGCCGGGTGCCGGTGACTTCCGGCTGCTCGACCGCCGGGTGGTCGATGCGCTCAACGCCATGCCCGAGCGGGCGCGCTTCATGAAGGGGCTGTTCGCCTGGGTCGGCTTTCGCCAGACCGGTGTGGCCTACGAGCCGGGCCCGCGGCAGGGCGGGGCGAGCGCCTGGTCGCTCACCCGCCTCGTGGCCTTCGCGGTCGACGGACTGGCCAGTTTCAGCACCTTCCCGCTGGTTGTTGCCGGATATATCGGCGCCATTCTTGCCGTGCCGTCGCTGCTGCTCGGCGTGTACTTCGTCGTCCGCACCCTGGTCTGGGGCGTCGACGTTCCCGGCTACGCCTCGGTGATGGTCGCCGTGCTGCTCCTGGGCAGCATCCAGCTGCTTACCCTCGGACTGTTCGGCGCCTATCTCGGGCGCGTCTTCGCCGAGGTCAAAGGACGGCCGCTCTACATCGTCAGCGAGCGCGCGGGGTTCGAGCCGGCGGAAGCCGCATTCAGTAGTCCATCACGTCCAGGACATCGAGCGGCACGCCCGGATGCTGGCGGTTCGTCACCTTCTCCACCAGCCGCGCCTCCAGCCGTTCGGGTGCCATCGCGCGCAGCCGCCGGCGATCCTTGACCAGGCTGAGGATGGCATCGTCGCGCTCGACCGTGATGATGGTGTCGCCGTCGAAGACCTTGTCGCAGCCCAGGCGCGTGTTGGAGATGTAGAAATCCGCCTTCTTCTCGTCGCTCGCCAGCACGAGATTCGCTGGGAAATAATAGGCGGCCGAGGTGCCGCTGGAGCATACGATCACGCTGTACATGCGGCTGATCTCGGTGCGCTCCTCCTCGTCCTTGATGTAGGCGACCAGGCGGTCGACGGCCTCGCGGTAGGAGTTGCCCCAGTAGTCGAGCTCGTAGCGGTTCTCGGCGCCGTCCACGCCGCCGACCAGCTGATTGTAGTAGACGTACTGGTGCGGGTGCAGCTCGCGCATGAAGCCGCCATGCCAGCCGAGATAGGCTGCGACCACGGCGGCGAACGCCCCGCGCGTCCATAGCGGGCGGGCAGCCACGGCCGAGAACAGCCGCGTCAGGGTGAGACCGCTGATCGCCGCCAGCGGCGGCAGCACGAAGAGGAAATGCCGGATGCCGTCATAGGTGACCGGCCGGAAGACGACGAAGAAGAAGAAGGGGAAGACCGCGGCAAAGCCCAGCACGAACCAGGGTGCGAGCGTGGGCCAGTTTGGGAGGGACCGGCGGCGCGCCAGCGCCGCGCCGGCGAGCGCCAGCGCCACGGCAAGCAGCACCAGAACCAGCTCCGGCATGCACACGAGGAAGTAGACGGGCAGGTATTCCGGCGGCAGGTGCAGAGAGTTGACCAGGCGGCCCTCGAAGAGCGTGTCGAGCTTCCAAGGGTTGTTGGAGAAGGTGGTCAGTGCGCGCAGGGGATGACGTAGCGGATCCTGCTGAGCCCACGGCCAGGCCGCGAGCATGACCGCCCAGGCCACGGCCAGGCTCGGCAGCAGGAAGCCGCCGATCGCTCTCCAGGAGTCGCGCCACGCCGCCACGAAACCGGCATCGCGCCAGCGCAGGAGGGCCCACAGCGCCAGCGCCGCGCCGAGATAGACGAGCGCGAAGACGCCGGCGATGCGGATACCCAGCGTCAGGCCGAGCGCAATGCCCAGCTTGATCGTGATGCCGGCCGGCACGCGCGGAAAACGGGGCGCTGCACGGATCATGTAGTAGAGCGACCAGGCGATGCCCGCGGCGAAGGGGATGTCCTTCGGATTGTTGAACATGTGCCCGTACCACGAGGGCATAGCGAGCAGCAGCAGCGCCGCCCAGAAGCCGGCGCGCGGACCGTCGAAGGCGCAGCCGATACGGTAGACGGCCGCTACGCCGAGCAGCCCCACTAGCGCATTCATCAGATGGGCGGTCTCGTAGTTGCCGAACGGCGACATCGTCTTGATGAACGCCACGATGCCGTCGAAGGCGCCGCCGTAGAGCCAGAGATTGTGATAGGTCAGCGCGGCTTGATCGTGGAAGCCGGAGCGGTAATAGGCGAGGACGTAGCGGCCATAGGCCTCGTGGTAGTGCTCGTCCCAGGTAATGCCGTAGTCGCGGAAGGTCGAGGCCACGAGCCACAGCGCCACCAGAAACAGGCAAGCGGTGGCATAGCGGTAAAGGCGGTCGTCGCGCGTCTC
>VGEI01000301.1 GCA_016869415.1 Alphaproteobacteria bacterium | reverse complement strand
GTTCTGGTGGAAACGCCGCGACCGCTCCGGCTTGTCCACACCCAGCTCGCGGAAATAGGGCTCGAAGCGGCGATAGACCCGGTCGAACTCCTCCTGTGTCAGCTCCAGCCCGCCGGGATCGTGGTCGGAGATCCAGAGATTGAGCGCGAAAGCCCGGTTGGTCTGGGCGCGCAGGTCGCGCGCCAGTGCTTCGATCTCGTCGGGCGGCGTTACATGTGCGCCGAAGGAGCCGAGACCGCCGGCATTCGACACCGTGGCAGCCAGCTTGACGGTCGACAGGCCGCCGCCGAACGGGCCCTGGACGATCGGGTGGCGGATGCCCAGGCGGCGCGTGATCTCGTTCGCAGTCATGACGGCCTCGATGTGGTTGGCGGCGAACGCTAGCCGGTTCGGTAACTCTTGTATATGTGGTAACTATTAGTTATTCTCATTTTCGGATTACCGTCCGGTTACCGGAGCGAGCCATGGCCCTCAAACGCCGCAAGAGCAAGGTGGCCCCGCCGCCGCCCACCTGTCCGCTCACCGAATGCATGAAGCTGCTGGGCGGTGCCTGGACGCCCAATGTCATCTGGTACCTGAGTGAAGGCCCGCGACGGTTCAGCGAGCTGCGCTCCGACATCCCGCCCATCTCCGCCAAGGTGCTGAGTGCCCGCCTGCGTGAGCTGGAAGAGAAGGGTGTGATCACCCGCACAGTGATGCCGACCTCGCCACCCTCGACCGAGTATGCGTTGACTCCCCTGGGCCGCGAGCTGCTGCCGGCCATCAAGGCGATTGCCGCGATCGGTGCTAGGCTCAAGAAGCCGCGCTGGCAGGAGCAGATGGCGGCAGCATGAATGTCCCCTAGTGGAAATTCCGCCCGGACGGCATGACCTCCTGCACCTCGCGCTGGTCACGGCCGGGATAGCGGACGAAATCGGCACGGGCGGCCGTTTTCTCGAACCCGCCGTCGACATCGGAGAGGCGGCGCAGCTCCGCCGAGCGGTCCACGAGTGTCTCGGCAACAATATGCGTCACCAGGCCCTCGCGCTGCAGCCGGCCGGTCACAGACAGCAGCCGGCTGTCGAGCAGCACACGTCGGTACTCCTCGAACACACGGCGCCAGACGATGGCGTTGGCTACACCTGTCTCGTCCTCCAGGGTGAGGAAGATGACGCCCTTGGCCGTGCCGGGCTGCTGGCGCACCAGCACCAGGCCGGTGACGGTGACGCGCTCGCCATCCGCTCGCTGCGCCAGGGACGCATGCGGCACCGACTCCGCCAGCCGGTCGCGCAGGAAGGCCACCGGATGCCGGCGCAGGGTGAGGTGGAGGTGACGGTAATCCTCGACGACCTGCTGGCTGAGGCGTAGCGCCGGCAGGCTCACCGCCGGCTCGTCCAGGATGTCGCCGGGCGGCCGGTTATGGCCGTGACCCGTACGCTCCCTCGCGGCAAAGAGAGGCAAGGGCGCCTCGCTCAGTCCCTTGATCTGCCACAGCGCCTCGCGCCGGCCGAGGCCGAGCCCTGCCCAGGCATCGGCCTCGGCCAGGGTCTCGAGCGCGGACAGGCCGAGACCGCTGCGCCGCCAGCAATCGTGCAGGGTGTCGTAGCCCTCGCCGCGATGCTCCACGAGCGTCTTGGCATCCGCCTCGCTGAAGCCCTTGATCTGGCGGAAGCCGAGGCGCAACGCCAGGGCGCCGTTGAACGCCTCTTCCAGCGTGCAGTCCCAGTGACTTTCGTTGGCATCGACGGGCCTGACCTCGACGCCGTGCTCGCGGGCATCGCGGATGATCTGCGCTGGCGCATAGAAGCCCATCGGCTGACTGTTGAGCAGCGAGGCGGCGAACACCGCCGGGTAGCGGCATTTCATCCAGGCCGAGACGTAGACCAGGATGGCGAAGCTGGCGGCATGACTCTCGGGGAAGCCGTAATCGGCGAAGCCCTGGATCTGGTTGAAGCAGCGTTCGGCGAAATCGGGCGGGTAGCCGTTGCGCAGCATGCCGGCGACGAACTTGTCATGATGCATGCCGATCGTGCCGTCGCGCCGGAACGTCGCCATGGAGCGGCGCAGCCTGTCGGCCTCCTCCGGGGTGAAACCGGCCGCGTCGATGGCGATCTGCATCGCCTGCTCCTGGAACAGCGGCACGCCCAGCGTGCGCTTGAGAATGCCCTCCAGCACCGGCGACGGGTAGGAGACCTTCTCCTTGCCTTCGCGCCGCTTGAGATAGGGATGGACCATGTCGCCCTGGATCGGGCCGGGACGGACGATGGCCACTTCGATGACCAGATCGTAGAACGTCGCCGGCTTGAGGCGCGGCAGCATCGACATCTGCGCCCGGCTTTCGATCTGGAAGACGCCGATCGTGTCGGCTTTCTGAATCATGGCGTAGGTCTCGCCATCGTCCTGCGGCACGCTCGCCAGCGTCAGATTCCGTCCGTAGTGGTCGCGTAGCAGGGCGAAGCCCCGGCGCAGGCAACTCAGCATGCCCAGCGCCAGGACATCGACTTTCAACAGACCCGCCTCCTCGAGATCGTCCTTGTCCCATTCGATGACCGTGCGATTCTCCATCGTCGCATTTTCGATGGGCACCAGCTCGTAAAGCGGTCCTCTGGTGATCACGAAACCGCCGACATGCTGCGACAGGTGCCGCGGAAAGCCGACCAGCTCCTGTCCCAGGCGCAGCGTCAGGCCCAGGGCGCGGTCCGTGGGATCGAGCCCGACTTCGCGCACAAAATCCGCCTGCATGCTCTCCCTCTCCCAGCTGAAACCCACCTTCGAGAGGACTTTCAAGGTGTCGGCGGACAAGCCGAGCGCCTTGCCGACATCGTGCAGGGCGCTGCGCGGCCGATAGGAAATCACCGTGGCTGCCAGCGCGGCCCGGTCGTGGCCGTATTTCCGGTAGATGTACTGGATGACCTCCTCGCGCCGCTCATGCTCGAAATCGACGTCGATATCTGGCGGCTCCTTGCGCTGGCCGGAAATGAAGCGGGCGAACAGCAATTCGCTCTTCGCCGGATCGACTTCGGTGATGCCGAGGACGAAGCAGACCGTGGAATTCGCCGCCGAGCCCCGCCCCTGGCAGAGGATGCCTTTTTCCTCCCGGGCATAGCGGACGATGTCGTAGACCGTGAGGAAATACGGGGCGTAGGCGAGTTCGGCGATCAGCGTCAGCTCGTCGGCAATCTGCCTGCGGACCTTGTCGGGAATGCCGCTGGGATAGCGCTTCTCCGCCCCTTCCCAGGCCAGCCGTTCCAGCTCCTGCTGCGGCGTGCGGCCCTTCGGCGCGGGATCGACCGGGTAGCTGTAGATGTCCTTGAGTTCGTCGATCGAGAAACTGCACTGCTCGACAATCTCCAGCGTACGGGCAAGCGCATCGGGACGGCTGCGGAACAGCGCGGCCATTTCGAACGCCGGCTTCAGATGGCGCTCGGCGTTGGGATGGAGCCGGTAGCCGGCCTCGGCGATGGTGCAACTCTCGCGGATGCAGGTCAGCACGTCCTGCAGCGGCCGCCGCCCGGCCGCGTGGTAATGCACGTCATTGGTGGCGACGAGACCGATGCCAAGCCCGTCGGCGATCTCGCCCAGCCGCCGGAGCCGCGCTTCATCGTCGCCGCGGTAGAGATAATGGGCCGCGAGATAAAGCCGGCCAGCCATGGCCCGCAGCGCGCGCAGATGCGCCACGAACCTGTCATCCAGCGTTTCGCAAGGCAGGGCCACCAGGATCTGGCCGTCGCTATATTCGGCCAGATCGGAACGACGAAGATGGCACTCGCCTTTCGCGGCGTAGCGCCGCCCATGCGTCAGCAGCGCCGAGAGCAGCGCATAAGCCGGATAATCGCGGGGGAAACAGAGCACTGAAGGCGCGTCGACAAAGACCAGCCGCGCACCGATGACGAGGCGGAAGTCGAGCGCTCTGGCCATCGAATGAGCGCGGACAACGCCGGCGAGAGTGTTGCGGTCGGCGATGGCGATGGCCCGGTGGCCGAGCTCCTTGGCGGCCAGCACCAGCTCCTTGGGATGCGACGCGCCGCGCAAGAAACTGAAATTGCTGGTGACCTGAAGCTCTGCGTAGTCCATGGCCGGCTCATGCGAACAGCCCATGCAGGAACCACGCGCCGTCGTCCTTGACGCGGTAGACCCAGAAGCGCCTGCCCTCGCCGTCCTGCAGCCGGAAATAGTCGCGGGTCTCGCGGCCGGAAGCCCCGTGACCGGAGGATGGGCGCCACCATTCCGGCCCGATGCGCTCGGGTCCCTGCGCGGACGTCACGCGATGCTCGACCCGGCGCCAGCGGAATCGCTCGGGCGCCGGGCCGCCCAGCACCCGGGCGTCGATGGGCTCCGGTGGCGTAAACAGGCGCAAGGGACGCGGCTGCGCGGCTGGCAGCACCGGCTGGCTGCGAGTCAGCGCCGGCAGCGAAACGGCTGCCCGCTCCGGATTGTGACTCGTCTGCAAACCGGCGCGGAACACGGCGCGATGGCCAAGGCGGTTCTGCAGCCGGTCGACCACCGTGGCCGCGCTCTCCCCGCCGGTCGTGGCCACGTTCAGCTTCGGCTGCTGCGGGACCAGCGCCTCGGTGGTCAACGCATCGAGGATCAGAGTCTCGATGCCGAAGCCAGGCGCCACCGTGTCCAGCTTTTCGGCAAACAGGCGCTTCAGATGGCGTACGTCGCGGCTCGGTTGGCTGGTCCCGATCGACAGAAACTGCGCCGTGCCGTCGAGCCGATAACAGCCGAGCTCGAGCTGCCGTACGCCCAGCCTCTCCTTCTCCAGAATCGTGCCCAGCGTCAAC
>VGEI01000300.1 GCA_016869415.1 Alphaproteobacteria bacterium | reverse complement strand
AGCCCAAGGCCATGAAGCCGCCGTAGTAGCTCGGGATGGCGGCCACATAGAAGCCTGAATCTTTGAACGACTTCCGGCGCCGGCGGTAGGTCATGGTGATCTCGTCCGCCTGCATGAACGGCACGCCGTTCTGGTTGGTCAGGATGCCGCCCGGCTTCAGCGAGCGCTTGCAGTTCCGGTAGAACTCCTCGGTGAAAAGAACTTCGCCGGGGCCAACCGGATCGGTCGAATCAACAATGATGACATCGTAGCGGTCCTTGGTCTCAGCGACGAACTTGGCGCCGTCGGTAATCACCAGGTTGGTGCGTTTGTCGTCGAATGCCTTCTGCGGGATCGAAGGCATGTGCTTGAGGCACATATCGACCACATACCGGTCGATCTCGACCATGGTGACGCGCTTGACCGACTTGTGGCGTAGGCACTCTCGCAGGATGCCACCGTCACCGCCGCCGATGATCAGGATGTCGGTCGCCTTGCCGTGTGCCAGGATGGGCACATGGGTCAGCATCTCGTGATAGACGAACTCGTCTTTCTCGGTGACCTGAACGATGTCGTCGAGCGCAAGAACCCGGCCGTAGACCGGGGTCTCGAAGATCACCACATCCTGATGCTCTGAGCGCTCATGAAACAGAACGTCCGTCACCCGATAGGTCTGACGGACGTCCTTGTAGAGCTTTTCCTTGAACCAGCCGCCGATCCGCAGCCCGGGGGCCGAAGCCCCCGTGGGGTCGCTCACGCGATCACTCCGCGCTTCTGCTCGGAGAGCTGGACGGTGCCGGGCTCGAAGGCGCGGCGGAGGACCGGGATCGCCTTGTAAGGATCGCAGGCGCCGCACATGAAGATGTCGAGGGCGGCGTAGCCGCGCTCCGGCCAAGTGTGGATCGAGATGTGGCTCTCGGCCAGCACGGCAACGCCGGAGAGGCCGGCGTTCGGTCCGAAATGGTGCAGGTGCAAGTGCAGCAGCGTGGCACCGGCCACGGAAGCGCACTCACGCAGGGCCTGATCGGTCAGGGCCATGTCGCCGAGATTCTTGGCGCTCCACAGCTCGACGAGCAGGTGGGTGCCTGCGAACTTGACGCCGTTGCGCTCGATAAAGTGGTCCTTGGCGACCACATCAGGAGCGGCCGACGCGTTGGCGTTGGCCTCCTGGGGGACCAGAACAGGTTGCGGAGCGATTGCGGTCTTCGCCATTTTCAGCGCCGCGGACTCACCGCGACGACCACCAGACACGACCCCCAATTTCACACCAGACTTCGTGACTGTCGCCTTCGTTCCCATTCCTTGCCCACACCTCCTTAGAAACATCCGAAAAGACGGATTTCGCTATTTGGGACCAATCGACTAGCAATGCAAGAAAAAAAGCACCTTTAGGCTAAAAATTCTTTAACAAGACCGCCGCTGTGATGCTGTCGCATCCTCTGCGGCATCTCCGAGTCGCGCGAAAAAGATGCGGAAAAATCGGCCTAGAATTGATCCTCGGCGAAGCTCAGGACAGCCGCGCTGCCGTCGCGCAGCGGATGCAGAAGCGCCGGCGCTTGGCTCAGCAGATGGTCGGCGTAGAAGCGCGCGACCACCAGTCGCGCTTCGTAGAAGCCCGAGTCGGCCCCGCCGCGGCTCAGCGCGTGGCTGGCAGCAAGCGCTCCACGGGCGATCAGATGGCCGCCGGCGACCAGTCCGAACAGGCGCAGATAGCCTGTGGCACCGGCCGCCGCCGCCTTCGGATCGGTCTTGAGTGCGCCGACGAGTGCCGTTGTCGCCTCGCTAAGCGCTTGGCGCCCGCTTCTGAGCTGATTACCAAGCGCTGCCAGATCGTCACCCGGAACTCCGGCCAGAGCGGCTTCGGTCTCCCCGATTTCGGCCAGGAAGGCGTGGGCGGCCTCGCCCTGGCCGCGCGCCAGCTTGCGGAAGACGAGGTCGTTGGCCTGAATGCCGTTGGTGCCTTCGTAGATCGGCGTGATGCGGGCGTCGCGATAGTGCTGGGCGGCTCCGGTCTCCTCGATGAAGCCCATGCCGCCATGGACCTGGATGCCGAGCGAGGCGGCCTCGACCCCGATATCCGTGCTCCAGGCCTTAACCACGGGTGTCAGCAGGTCGATGCGGGCATGATGGCGGGCCCGCTCGCCGGCGTCCGGGTGCCGCTTGGCCAGGTCGAGAGAGGCGGCGGCGGAGTAGGCCAGGGCGCGCGAGGCCTCGATCAGCGCCTTCATGTGTAGCAGCATGCGCCGGACATCCGGGTGCCGGATGATCGGCACGGCGGCCGGGTTACGGCTGCCCAGCTCCCGGCTCTGGACACGGGCTCGGGCATAGTCCCGGGCCTGCTGGTAGGCGCGCTCGGCGATCGCCACGCCCTGCAGCCCGACCTGGAGTCGGGCGTTGTTCATCATGGTGAACATGCAGGCGAGGCCCTCGTTCTCCTGGCCGACCAGATATCCCTTGGCGCCGCCGCCGTCGCCGTAGGCCATGACGCAGGTGGGCGAGCCGTTGATGCCCATCTTGTGCTCCAGCGAGACCACGCGCAGGTCGTTGCGCTCGCCCAGGCTGCCGTCGGGCCGGGCCATGATTTTCGGCACCAGGAACAGCGAGATGCCCTTCGAACCCGGCGGAGCGTCGGGTAGCCGGGCGAGGACCAGATGGATGATGTTGTCGGTCCAATCCTGGTCTCCGTATGTAATGAAAATTTTCTGCCCGGTGATCCGATAGTGGTCGCCCTCACGCACCGCCCGGGTGCGCAGGGCTCCTACGTCCGAACCGGCGTGCGGCTCAGTGAGGTTCATGGTCGCCGTCCACTCGCCCGAGATCAGCTTAGGCAGGTAAGCGCGCTTTTGTGCGTCTGTGCCGTGGCTGGTCAGCGCCTCGACCGCGCCGAAGGTGAGCAACGGGCCGACCGCCCAGCCGAGATTGGCGGCGTTCCACATCTCCTGAACAGGGATGGCGACGGTCCACGGCAGACCCTGACCGCCGAATTCGGGCTCGAAAGGGAGGCCGTTCCAGCCTCCCTCGGCATAGGCCTTGTAGGCCTCCTTGAAGCCCTTGGGCGTGCGTACGAGGCCGTTCTCCAGCGTCGAGCCCTCGATGTCGCCGGAGCGGTTGATGGGCGCCAGGACTTCGCCCGCGAGCTTGCCGGCCTCTTCCAGAATCTGACGCACCAGATCGGGTGCCGCGCTGTCGCCGAAATGCGGCGCCACCTGGTCGAGCCCTGCGATGGCCTCGAGGGCGAAAGCCATGTCGCGGATTGGGGCGGTGTAGCTCATGCGGCGGCGCCTTAAGTGAAGTCCTTACTGGAGATTGATGACAGCCGAGTCGCTGGAGTCGTAGAGGCGCTCGACCAGGGCTGCGCGGTTGGTCAGCACGGCCCGCTGGTTCAGGTAGCCCTTGTCGGTGATCTCGTTGGCGTCGATGGTCGGTGGCGTAGTGACGAACAGAGCCCGGGTGACGCGCATCGAACTACCCCCGCCGCCGCCGTCGGCGAGGTGCTTTAGGCCCTCAGCCAGGGCGCGTTTGACTGAGTGCTGCTCGACCAGCGTGGCCAGCGGGGCATCGGCCGGAAGATCGGGGCAGAGGGAGCGGCAACCGGCCAGGCTGGGGAAGATCAGGGCGCCGATCTCGTCGCGGTCCTGGCCGGTAAGCACGCAATCCTCGATCACCGGTGCGCCGGCGGAGATCAAGGCGAGGCGCAGGGTGCCGACATGGACCCAGGTACCGCTCGACAGCTTGAAGTTCTCGGTGATGCGGCCGTCGAACATCAGTCCCTTCATCGGATCTGTGGGATCGCAGGGGCGGGCAGCATCCCCTGAGCAGTAGAAGCCTTCCTCGTCGAAGGCGGCTTTGGTCGCGTCCGGCCGCCGCCAGTACCCCGGCGTGACATTCGGGCCACGCACGCGGATCTCCAGCTTGTCACCGACCGGCGCCAGCTTGATCTCCACTCCGGGCGAGGGAAGGCCAACGCAGGACGGCACCGTGTTGGCGAAATTGACCCCGGTTGCCTGGGGCGCGGTCTCGGTCGCCCCCCAGGCGGAGACCAGCGGCACCGGTTCGCCCTTCACCTGCTCGGCCAGGCGCCGAATGCGCTCCTGCAGGCTCTCGGCCATCGCGGCACCTGCGTAGAAGACGAACTCGAGGTCGCCGAAGAAGCGGTCGCGCAACGCCGCGTCGCGCTCAAGATAGTCGAGCATCAGGGCGTAGCCGCGCGGCACGTTGAGATACATGGTCGGCGCGATCTCGCGCAGATTGGCGATGGTCTTCTCGATCAGGCCGGGGGCCGCCTTTCCTTCATCGAGATAGTACGTGCCGCCGTGCCACAGGATGAGGTGGAAATTGTGGTTGCCGGCGAAGGTGTGGCTCCATGGTAGCCAGTCGACCAGCACCGGCGGGCGGCGGCGCAAGAAAGGCCACGCCTGCACGATCATGCTCTGGTTGGAGCACAGCATGCGGTGAGTGTTGATCACCCCTTTCGGCATGTCAGTCGAACCCGAGGTGAACAGAATCTTGGCGATGGTGTCGGGGCCCACCGCGACGGCAGCGCTGTCGACAGCCGCCGTCGGCTTTATGGCCGTCAGCGTGGCGAATGCGGTGACGCCGGCGGGCGGGTCGTCGGCAACGACGATCTCGCAACCGGCTTCGTCGAGCGGCTGCTTCGCGCCGGCATAGCTTGCCCCGGTATCAACGAAGATCAGGCCCGGGCGGATCGACTCGGCAATGTAACGCAATTTGGTGAAGCCCTGGCCGGGCCGGGCGTAGGCGGCGGAGACGGGGACGAAGGGTACCCCGACA
>VGEI01000299.1 GCA_016869415.1 Alphaproteobacteria bacterium | reverse complement strand
GACGACCTGGCGCTCGATGTCGAGGAAGCCATGCGGCGAGTTGCCGCTGCACTGGTCGGTCCCGAGGCTGCCACCGTCGAAGATCAGCAGCTCCTTGCGCGGCGCATTGCTCAGCTTGGCGAGCAGTACCGGGGCGTCGATCGACGGGGTCGCTGAGCACCCGTCCTGACGGTGATGCACGACCAGCGCAGGCACGCGAATGGCCTTGAGATCGCTATCGTAGACGGTCTGCACCGCGTCCGGCGGCGCGGTGCGCGACACCTCCGTGCGGGTCACGGACGAGGTCAGCACGATGCCGTCGGGAGCGCGTTCGCCCTGCAGCCGGGAAGCGACGTTGGCGACCGACACGGTGCCTCGGCTGGTCCCGATGAGCCACACCTGCGCATGGCGCGCGCGGCGGCGCACGTCTGATATGACCGCGGCGATGTCCTCGGCGTGCGCTGCGGTGGTGCGGAACATCACGTAGCCCTTCGGCTGGTCGGACGGCGGATTGACCACCACGACCAGAAAATCGCGGCGCAGGAAATGCTCGCGCGAGCGCGGCAGGAAATTGCCGCTGGCCTGCCAGGTGGCTCCGACCTTGTCGGGCATGTTCAGGAAACCATAGCCGCCGGTGAACAGGACCACCGCCGCCTTGGGGCGTTCGGCCGCCGGCTTGAACATCATGTAGCGCACGGTGATGCCCGGCCGGGTGACGACGTCGACGGCCGAGCCGCTGGTCTTGATCAACTCGTCCTGCGCTGTTGCCGGCGCCGCAAGCAGCAGCGCGGCGAGTCCACCTGCGAGAACGGCCCCTCGCCTCACAGCCCCTGATTGCCCCGTGCAATGGCAACGACACCGGTGCGCGACACTTCGATGAGCCCGAGCGGCTCCATGAGCTTGATGAAGGCGTCGATCTTGTCGACCGAGCCGGTCATCTCGAAGATGAAGGAGTCGATGGTCGAATCGATGGCGCGAGCCCGAAAGATGTCGGCAATACGTAGAGACTCCACGCGCTTCTCGCCCGTGCCGCGCACCTTGATAAGGGCCAGTTCGCGCTCGACATGCGCCCCGCCGACGGTCAGGTCATTGACCTTGTGCACCGGAACCAGGCGGTCCAGCTGGGCCTTGATCTGCTCGATGACCATCGGCGTACCGCGCGTCACGATGGTGATGCGCGACAGGTGCTCGCGGGCGTCAGTCTCGGAGACCGTCAAGCTCTCGATGTTGTAGCCGCGGCCGGAAAACAGCCCGACGACGCGGGCGAGAATGCCGGGCTCGTTGTCGACCAGGACGGCGATAGTGTGACGTTCGGCGTTGCTCACGACCTCTACTCTCGTGTTGGAAGGCCTACGGGCGGGCACGGTTCGCGTGGCGCTCACACGAGCACCATGCCCTCTTCGGAGATCGCCCCGCCGCCAGGTTTCTTGGGCGCCGGCTTGGGCTGCTTGTCGGCGGGCCCGAGCAGCATCTCGTTATGCGCCGAGCCGGAGGGGATCATGGGGAAGCAGTTCTCCGCCTGGTCGACCACCATGTCGACCACGACGGGCTTCTTCACCTTGATCATCTCCTTGATCACGTCGTCGACCTCGGAGGGCTTGGTAGCGCGCAGGCCGACGCAGTGAAAGGATTCCGCCAGCTTCACGAAGTCAGGCAGCGAATCCATATAGCTCTCGGAGTAGCGGCCGCCGTGCAGCAGCTCCTGCCACTGGCGCACCATGCCCATGTACTGGTTGTTGAGGATGAAGGCCTTCACCGGCAGCCGATACTGGCAGATGGTCGACAGCTCCTGAATGTTCATCAGGATCGAAGCCTCACCGGCCACGTCGATCACCAGGGCGTCCGGATGGGCAATCTGCACGCCCATCGCCGAGGGCAGGCCGTAACCCATGGTGCCGAGGCCGCCCGAGGTCATCCAGTGGTTGGGCTTCTGGAACTTGTAGAACTGCGCTGCCCACATCTGGTGCTGCCCGACCTCGGTGGTGACGAACACGTCATCGCGGTCCTTAGTCAGGGCGTAGAGCCGCTCGAGCGCGTATTGCGGCTTGATGATCTTGTCGGACTTCTCGTAGCGCAGGCAGTCGCGGGCCCGCCACTGCTCGATCTGCTTCCACCAGTCGGGAAGCGACTTGTCGGGCTTCGCCTTGCGGGCCTTCCAGCCGGCGAGCAGCGCCGCCAGGACCTTTCCGCAATCGCCGACGATCGGCACATCGACGCGCACGTTCTTGTTGATCGACGACGGGTCGATGTCGATGTGGATTTTCTTCGAGCCCGGCGAGAAGGCCGTGAGCTTGCCGGTCACCCGGTCGTCGAAGCGCGAGCCGACGGCGATCATCAGATCGCAGTCGTGCATGGCATGGTTCGATTCCCAGGTGCCGTGCATGCCGACCATGCCGAGGAACAGCGGGTCGCTGGCCGGCAGGGTGCCAAGGCCCATCAGGGTGAGCGTCGTCGGGAAGCCAGTGGCGCGGACCAGCTGGGTGAACAGCTCCGACGCCTTGGGTCCCGAATTGACGATGCCGCCGCCGCCGTAGAACAGCGGCCGCTTGGCCTTCGCCATGAGGTCGAGCGCCTCCTCGATGCGTCGCGGATCGGGCTCGGTGCGCGGGTTGTAGCTGCGGCGGGTGTTGCCATTGGGCGGGGCGTAAACCGAACTCTTGCCCACGAGGATATCCTTGGGCAGGTCGACCACCACCGGCCCCGGTCGTCCCGAGCGCGCCACGTGGAACGCCTCGTGGATGGTCGAGGCCAGGCGGGTGATGTCCTTCACCAGGTAGTTGTGCTTGGTGCAGGGCCGGGTGATGCCGGTCGTGTCGGCTTCCTGGAAGGCATCGTTGCCGATGAGGTGGGTGGGCACCTGGCCGGTGAGACAGACGACCGGCACGGAGTCCATCAGCGCGTCCACCAGCCCGGTGACCGCGTTGGTCGCCCCCGGACCGGAAGTGACAAGGACGACACCGACCTTGCCCGTGGAGCGGGCGTAGCCCTCGGCGGCGTGCACCGCGCCTCCCTCCTGGCGCACGAGGATGTGGCGGATCGAGTTCTGCTGGAACAGCGCGTCGTAGATCGGCAGCACGGCGCCGCCGGGATAGCCGAAAATGACGTCGACGCCTTGCTCGACCAGCGCTTTGAGCACGATCTCGGAGCCCGTCCATTCCTGGGTCGGCGCTGCCGTATTGTCGGAGGTCGGGGAGGTCTTCGTCGTCATAGTGCAAGCCTTTGAAAAAACTAACGTTTTAGGAAATCCTGAAACGCTGGGGGCAAAAGAGGGCGTAACCTACTCGGCAGCGGTAGGTCGGTCAACAGATTTTCTAATAAATGGAAAGATTTCGAGTTCCAGGCTTTCTGAAAATTGCTCGCGCCATATCTGCGCCTCCGGCATCTGCCGACGGAACCAGGTGATCTGGCGTTTGGCATACTGCCGCGTGGCCCGTTGCAGAGCTTCGAGTGCCTCCTGACGTGAGACTCGCCCGGCAAGATGCTCGCCAAGCTCGCGCACCCCCACCGCCTTCATGGCGGGCAGGCTGGGATTGGCCTGCATGGCTAGCAACGCCTTCACCTCGTCGAGCGCACCCTCCTCCAGCATCCGCGCTGCGCGTCGATCGCAGGCGGCGACCAGCGCCTCGCGCGGCGGCAAGATGACCAGAGGCACGAAGCGCAGCGCCGGCTTGGCCGGCCGGATCTTCTGGAACAGCGACAGCGAGCGTCCGGTGGCGGTGATGACCTCCCAGGCGCGGATCACGCGCTGGCTGTCGCTGGCCTGCAGGCGTTTGCCCATGACGGGGTCGAGACGCGATAGCTCGGCGTGAAAGCGCTCAGCACCCAGTTCCGCATGGCGCGAGCGCGCGCTGCGCCGTACCTCCGGATCGATCGCCGGAACCGGCGACAGCCCTTC
The DNA here is from genome assembly GCA_016869415.1 of Alphaproteobacteria bacterium. GTDB lineage: Bacteria > Pseudomonadota > Alphaproteobacteria > CACIAM-22H2 > CACIAM-22H2 > VGEI01. The sequence goes on along the minus strand of VGEI01000299.1, from coordinate 908 downwards.
CATCAGGGCGCGCAGGTAGAGCCCGGTGCCACCGACCACGATCGGCAAACGCCCCCTGCCGTGCGCCGCTGCGATCGCCGCCAGAGCCATGGTGCGCCAGCGCGCGGCACTGCAGGGCTGATGCACCGACAGCACGCCGTAGAGGCGGTGCGGCGCACGGCGTGCCTCCGAGCTTCCCGGCCGCGCCGTCAGCACCGACAGCTCACGGTAGACCTGCAGCGCATCGCCGTTGATCACCGTGCCGTCGAAGGTCTCGGCGAGACGGACAGCGAGCGCCGACTTGCCGCAGGCTGTCGGGCCCCCGATGACGACCACGGATGGCGCCTTGCCAAGCTCAGTCGCCTTCACGATGATGCGCCGCCTTTCGCCTTACGGGTTCTATGAGTCACGTTCTTGTCCTGATTGCCGATCCAGCGCGTGCCGACCTTCACGATAGCATCGCCGCGGCCATTGGCGCGGCTGTCGACGGCGGACCGGCGACCTGGCTGGCGCCGGGCATCGCCTGCGAGATTCCGCTGCGGGGCGAACCGACGATGGTGCACGACGCCGCCCGACGCGCGGCCGGCGACGCCCCCGTCGATATCGCTATCGTTCGGGCCGAGCAGCGCCGCAAGCAGCTGCTGGTGGCCGACATGGAATCGACCCTGATCGAGAACGAGTTCCTCGACGACATAGCGGCCCGTGCTGGGATCGGCGAGCGGGTGGCCGAGATCACGCGCCGGGCGATGGCCGGCGAGCTGGATTTCGCCGGCTCGCTGCGCGAGCGCGTGGCCATGCTCAGAGGCCTCGACGCGGAGATCCTCGAGCGAACCTATGCCGGCCTGAAGCTCATGCCCGGAGCGCGGACGCTGATCGCGACGATGCGTCAGCACGGCGCCCTGACCGCCATCGTATCCGGCGGCTTCCGG
>VGEI01000298.1 GCA_016869415.1 Alphaproteobacteria bacterium | reverse complement strand
TGAAAAGCCACAGAGGCGCGGGAATAAGGTGGATGGGCTAGAACAACCTCGGACGCCAGGAAACAGTAGTATGGCGGACGGTGTCGAACGCCGTGCCAACAGCCGCTGCCTGCGCTACTGGCAGGAGCTGGCGGGGGCCCGCCGCTTCCCCTCGCGCGCCGACATCTCCGTCTCCACGGCCGGCGACCTGTGGGACCATATGTTCATCGTCGAGGTGACGGCGATCCCGGCCGATTACCGCTTCGTCATGGCGGGAGCGGTGCTGCAGAGCGCCCTCGGCCGCGACCCGACCGGCGAGAAGGTGAGCACGGCCCTGCCCGGCGGCATGGGCACCCGCACCCTGTTCCTGCATCAGGCTGCGGTTGGCCTCAAAGGCCCCGTCGACGACGCCGCGAAATGGACGCGCGAGGACGGGTCCGAGCTTCTCTACCGCTCGATTCTTCTGCCTCTCAGCGATGACGGCAATACGGTGAACGCGCTGCTCGGCGCCTTCAGCTACCGGCCGCTGACTCCGCAGACCTGACCCGCCCGCGGCTCAACGCCCCGGCGGACGGCGGCAGATCAGCAGTGATTTGTAGGTCTCCGGCTTCGTCAGCTTCTTTGCCTTGAGGAAGCTCGTGACGATGGGCTCCGACTTCGTCCACCCGTTCGACCCGCGATAGAAACACACGCGCCCACCGGGCTTGAGCTTGCGCACCATCAGCGCCAGCAGCTTACGGTCGTCGAGCGGCGCATATTTCTGCCGTTTCGGATCGTAGAACTCGCCCAGGTGGAACAGCGTGACCACGTCGAACTCCGGCAGCAATTGCGGCTCGAGGGTGTAGATGTCGACGAACATCGACTTGTACGTGTTGGCGACCTTCGGCTGGCGGACGATGAGGTCGATATAGCTGTCGTATTCCTGCTTCGACGCCGTCACTCCGAAGACCTGGTTCGGCTTGCGCAGCTTGGCGTTCTCCAGCGCCAGGATGTGATGCTCCCCCGTGCCGAAATGGAAGATCGAGCTGCCCTTGATGCCGCGCGCCCGCAGATAGTCGACGAAATGCACGTCGCACGGACACTCGTTGACGTCGAGCGGCCATGTCGCTTTCCAGTAGTTGAGTTTCACCGTCGCGTCCTTCCCTGTCCTTGCGGTTGGAGCGATCTTTGCGTCCCCGGCGGCGGAAGACAAGCATTGCTGGCGCACCACCGGCGGGGTACAAGCGCGGCCGACATGAGCCAGGACCTCAGCGCCTATATCGCTCTCGCCGAGCGGCTTGCGGATGCCGGCGGCGCCATCGCGCGGCGCTACTTCCGCACCCGTGTCGCCATCGACGACAAGGCCGACCTGTCGCCCGTCACCATCGCCGACCGCGAGGCGGAGGCGACGATGCGCGACATGATCATCAAGGCGCTGCCCGATCACGGCGTGATCGGCGAGGAGCACGGCAGCCACAATGCCGGCGCGAGCCATGTCTGGGTACTCGACCCGATCGACGGAACGCGGTCCTTCGTCACCGGACGGCCGATGTTCGGATCCCTTATCGCGCTCTGCCGCGACGGCCGGCCGATCGTCGGCGTCGTCGATTGCCCGGCCATGGACGAGCGCTGGATCGGCGCCATCGGCCAGCCGACCCGGCATCGCAGCCGCTTCGGGCCGGAGAATGTCGCGCGGGTGCGAAGCTGCGGCGCCATGAGCGATGCCACGCTCTACTGCACGTCGCCGCAGATGTTCGATGCCGCCGGGTTCCAGCGTTTCGAGAGCGTGCGCAAGGCAACGCGGCTCGTCCTCTACGGCGGCGATTGCTACGCCTACGGCCTGCTGGCCAGCGGCTTCACCGATCTCGTGATCGAGGCCGATCTCAGCGGCTATGACTGGGCCGCGATCGAGCCGGTGATCGCCGGGGCCGGCGGCAGCCTGACCGGTTGGGACGGCAAGCCGCTGGATATCATGGCCCCCAAGAGCCGGGTCCTGGCCATCGGCGATCAGCGTCTGCGCGACCGGACGGTCGCCCTGCTGACCGCCTGATTGCCCGTCCGGGGGCCTTGCCCCGTGACCCAAGCCTCTTCATATTCGATAGGGATTTCAGGGATTTCCTAACGGACAGGGGCGCTCTTGGCTCGACTCTCTCCGGTGCTGTTGACCTTTGCGCTTCTCGGCGCGGCGCCGGCCTTCGGCCAGATCCTGCCGCTGCCGGTGCACGGCCTCGCCCTGCATGGCGAGCCCGAGCACAAACCCGGCTTCAGCCATTTCCGCTACGCCAGCCCGAACGCCCGCAAGGGCGGCGACATCCGGCTCCACCGGATCGGCACCTTCGACAGCTTCAACCCTTTCGTGCTGCGGGGCATGCCCTCGCTTTCCGTCGGCTACACCTACGAGACGCTCATGGTGCCCTCGGATGAGCCGCTCAGCCGCTACTGCCTCGTCTGCGAGACGGTGCAGGTGCCGGAGGACCGCTCCTGGGCCGAGTTCGTCCTGCGCCAGGAAGCCCGCTTCCACGATGGCAGCCCGGTCACGGCCACCGATATCGAGTGGACGTTCAACACCCTGCGCGACAAGGGCCACCCCTTCTTTCGCTCCTACTTCGCCGGCGTCGCGCGGGTCGAGGTGCGCGATCCGCACCGCGTCCGCTTCGTCTTCCACAGCGGCGGCAATCCCGATCTGCCCCTGATCGTCGGCGACCTGCCGGTGCTGTCCCGTGCCTGGTGGACCGGCCGCCGCTTCGACCGTGCCAGCCTCGAGCCGCCGCTCGGCTCCGGCCCCTACCGTATCGAGGCCTACGAGCCCGGCCGCTTCGTCGTCCTCAGCCGGGTGGAGGATCACTGGTCCAAGGATCATCCGGTCAACCGCGGCCGCTGGAACTTCCACCGCGTGCGCTTCGACTATTTCCGCGACACGACGGCAGCGCTCGAGGCGTTCAAGGCCGGCTACTACGATCTGCGGCTGGAAGACCGGGCCCTGGCCTGGGCCACGCAATACAGCGGCGAGCCGTTTGCGAGCGGCCTCATCAAGAAGGCGGCGATCCCCGAAGATCGCGTCTCCGGCATGCAGGGCTACGTCATGAACACACGCCGGCCGCTGTTCAGCGACCGCACCCTGCGCCTTGCCCTCACTTACGCGTTCGACTTCGACTGGTCCAACCGTACCCTGTTCCACGGCGCCTACGAACGCACGCGCAGCTATTTCAACAACCATGAGCTGGCGGCCACCGGACTCCCCTGGCAGGGCGAGCTCGAGCTGCTGGAGCCGTTCCGCGGCATCGTCCCGGATGAAGTCTTCAGTGCCGAATACAACCCGCCGGGCAATGCCGGTGAGAGCATCCGCGAGAACCTGACGACAGCCCGACGGCTGCTCGCCGCCGCCGGTTACCGGGTGGAGGGGCAGCGGCTCCTCGCTCCCGACAACACGCCGGTAAGCTTCGAAATCCTGCTCAACGACCCGCAGCTCGAGCGCGTCACCCTGCCCTATGTCGAGAATCTGCGACGGCTCGGCATCGAGGCCCGCGTGCGTACCGTCGACACCGCCCAGTACACGCACCGCCTCCATACCTTCGATTTCGACATGACCGCCGCCCTGTTCGGGCAATCGCAGGCGCCGGGCAGCGAGCAGCGTGGCTACTGGAGCTCCGCCGAAGCCGATCATCCCGGCAGCCGCAACCTCGCCGGTATCCGCGATCCCGCGGTCGACGCCCTGGTCGAGCTGGTCATCCAGTCGCGCGATCGTGAAACGCTTGTAACGCGCGTCCGCGCCCTCGATCGGCTATTACAATGGGGCATCTATGTCGTGCCGCACTGGCATTCCAAGGTCGACCGCGTGGCGTATTGGGACAGGTTCGCCCAGCCGGCCACGAGCCCACGCTACGGCTTCGATCCCACGACCTGGTGGTACGACCCGGACAGACCCGCCGCGCGCGAGCTGTCCCGATGACGACCGGATCCGTGAGCCCCTTGCGGCGCCCGCGGCCGGTCCGCATTATTCGCATACCTCGCTTCCGCGAGAGGAAAGGCCCCTCCATGCTCCTGTCCCGTGCCCGTGCTGCTGCCCTGGCGATCGCCGCCCCTTTCGCGATCGCTGCGATCGGGATCGCCACGGCCCACGCCCAGGCGCCGACCTCCGGCCCGGTTCACGGCTTTGCCATGCACGGCGACGTCAAGTATCCCGCCGGGTTCAAGCATTTCGACTACGTCAACCCGGCTGCCCCGAAAGGCGGCGAAGTCAGGTACGGCATTGCGGGGACGACCTACGACAGCTTCAACCCGTTCATCCTGCGCGGCGTGCCCACGGGCATCGTCATGGCGACGATCGACACGCTGATGGTCTCCTCGGGCGACGAGCCCTTCACCAAATACTGCCTGGTCTGCGAGACGATCGAGGTGCCGCACGACCGCTCCTGGGTCGAGTTCGTCATCCGCCGGGAAGCGAAATTCCACGACGGCAGCGCCATGACGACCGACGACGCCATCTGGACCTTCGAAACTCTGAAGGCCAAGGTGATCGGCCCCCATCGAGTGGTCAGGGTTGAATGTTAGTTCAGAGTTGGCCGTTGCGCTAGTTGGAGCGTGGCCGGCGAAGCCGATCGGCGCAGCGCAGACGGCCATGCGGCGAATGCAGGCACGAACACTTCCGGTGCAGGCGGTTTGTAGCCGAGCGATTCATGCGGCCTGATCGCGTTGAAGTGACGCCGCCAGCTTTCGATGACGATCTGAGCCTCGCGGAGCGAGTAGAAGATTTCACCATCGAGCAATTCATCGCGCAGGCGTGCGTTGAAGCTCTCGACGTATCCGTTCTCCCAGGGGCTGCCT
>VGEI01000297.1 GCA_016869415.1 Alphaproteobacteria bacterium | reverse complement strand
CGGTGAATCGACGAGGCCGTAGCCCCTCACCCAGACGCGGTAGTTGGCCGCCGGCAGGTCGGGAATGACGTAGCGGCCCTGGTCGTCGGTGACCACGCTCTTGATGTAGCGGGTCGGCAGATCGGTCGTCTCGGCGATCACCCAGACTCCCGCTTCGGGCCCGTTCGGCCCGAGCACCACGCCGCCGATGTCGTCGGTGTCGATAGCGGGCGCTACCGGCTGTGCCTGGGTCACCAGGGCGCCGGACAGGGTGGCGATAGCGATCGCCGCCACCGTCGAAAGCAGGACCAGCCTGATCGTCATGGTCATCCTCCCCCGAGGTTCGATGCAGTTATTTATCGGCCGCTTATCGGCAAAGAATAGCCGATCGGCCGGCGCCTGCCAAAGTGCAGGAGGTGCGCGGCGCTGCCAGCCGGCTGTTGACGCCGCGCCGGCAATCCGCGAGCGTGCGGCCGGCATATTCAGGGTGGGGTTGCGCATGCCGCTTAGCCAGAAAATCAAAGACCTGATCGCCAACGCTTGGGTAGACGGGTATCCGTGTCTGGTCGCCACGGCGGGCGACGACGGACCGAACATCAGCCCGAAGGGCAGTCTGATCGTCTACGACGACCAGCACTTGGCCTATTGGGAGCGTTCCAAGCGCAAGGCGCTGAAGAATGTCGGGTACGACAGGCGCGTCGTGGTCATGTATGCCAACTTCAAGGCGCAGCGCGACGGCATCCTCGATTCCGGCTTCCTGCGCTTCTACGGCACCGTCGAGCTGCACGAGAGCGGCCCGATCCGCGAGGCGATCTTCGCCAAGCTGTCGAAGCGCGAGCAGGAGCACGATGGCGCCGACACTGGCATCGGCGTGCTGATCCGCATCGAGCGTGCCCAGGACGTGCGCGGCAAGCCGATTATGTGAAGCGCAATCGCTCTGGCGATTGCGCGACGGCCCGGCGGCGAATGCTCAGTCGCGATAAGTCGCTACTGAGCATGAGCGAGAGACGGCGCAACTGTCTTCGGTTGCGCTGCCTATTCCTGGAACGCCTCCTCGCGGCTACGGCGGATGGCCGGCAGGATGGCGACGACCAGCAGCGCCACGCCCAGCGCCAGCAGCACGGCGCTGATCGGCCGCTCGACAAAGGTCCACAAGCTGCCGCGCGAGATGATCAGCGCCTGGCGCAGGTTCTCCTCCATCATGCGGCCGAGCACGAAGCCGAGCGTCAGCGGGGCCGGCTCGAAATCGAACTTGCTCAACGCGTAGCCGACCACGGCGAGAAAGGTCAGGACCAGGATGTCGACCGGCTGGCGGTTGAGCGAATAGACGCCGATACAGCAGAAGATGACGATGCCGACGAAGAGCAGGCGGTAGGGCACCTTGAGCAGCTTCACCCAGATGCCGATCAGCGGCAGGTTGATCACCAGCAGCATCAGGTTGCCGATCCACATCGAGGCGATCAGGCCCCAGAAGAGGTCAGGCACCTTGGTCATGACCTGCGGGCCGGGCACGATGCCGTGGATGGTCATGGCGCCGACCATCAGGGCCATCACCGCGTTGGGCGGGATGCCTAGGGTGAGCAGCGGAATGAAGGAGGTCTGGGCTCCGGCGTTGTTCGCCGATTCCGGACCGGCCACGCCCTCGATGGCGCCGTGGCCGAAACGCCGCGGATCGTCGGCGATCTTCTTCTCCAGCGCGTAGGACGCATAAGGCCCGAGGACGGCGCCGTTGCCCGGCAGGATACCCAGCATGGCGCCGATGACGGTGCCGCGCAGCACCGGCTTCGCCGATTGTTTCAGCTCCGGCACCCCGGGCAGCAACCTTCCGATGGCCCCGTGCGCCACCTGGCGCGCCTCGTTGTGCTCTAGATTGCGGAAGACTTCGGCGATGCCGAACAGGCCCATGCCGAGGATCGCCACCTCCAGCCCGTCGGAGAGCCAGTCGAAGCCGAAGGTCATGCGGCCCTGGCCGGTGGTGATGTCCGGCCCGATGGTCGAGAGCAGGATGCCGACCAGGATCATGGTGATGGCCTTGAGGATCGAGCCGCGGGCCAGCACCACGGCGAAGGCCAGGCCCATGACCATCAGCGAGAAGTACTCGGCCGGTCCGAAGACCAAGGCCAGCGCGGTCAAGGGCGCGCCGAGCGCCGCGATGACCAGTGTTGCCACCGTGCCGGCGAAGAAAGAGCCGAGTGCTGCGATGCCGAGCGCGATGCCGGCGCGGCCCTGGCGCGCCATCTGGTGGCCGTCGAGCGCCGTGACCACGGCGCTGGACTCGCCGGGAATCTGCAGGAGGATCGAGGCGGTCGAGCCGCCGTACTGCGCGCCGTAGTAGATGCCTGACAGCATGATCAGGGCACTGACGGGGGTGAGACCGAAGGTGACCGGCAGCAGGATGGCGATGGTGGCGATCGGGCCGATGCCCGGCAGCACGCCGATCAGCGTACCCAGCAGGCAGCCGATGAAGCACAGCGCCAGGTTGGTCGGCGTGAGGGCCACCGACAGGCCGAAGCCGAGATTGGCGACCAGGTCCCACATCGCTTCAGAATGCGATGTCCGTGCCGGGGACGATCAGCACCGGTATCGGCTGGTCGAGCAGGTAGCGGAACAGGCCGAGGCAGAACGCCGTCATGGCCGCGGCGAATATGGCGAGCTCCCGCGGCTGGGCCTCGGTCGTGCCGCGGCCGATGATCAGCATCGCCAGCGGGGCGGCGACGGCAAACCCCAGCGAGCGGATGGTGAGGGCGAAGACCACCATGCCCAGGCCCACGATCAGCGGCCCGCGCAGCTCCCAAGCCGGCAGTGGCTCGCCCTTCTGCAGGAAGCCGAGGCCGACGAAGATCAGGCCGCAGACTCCGATGGCGACGGCGACGACCCGCGGCAGCATGGCCGGCCCCATGGCCCGCATGGTGCCCTGGGAGAGGTCGCTGACCGCCCACAGCGCGAAGGCGGCGAGAGCGATCAGCGCCAGCCCGGAGATCAGGCTGCGCGGCGCGCGGACGCTCGGCATGTCAGGCGGTCAGTCGCTCGGAGACCTCAGTCGACTGTGGCGCCGATCGCCCGCACCATCACGCCCCATTTCTCGATCTCGGCCTTGAGGAACTGGCCGGACTGCGCGGCGTCGCGCCGGGCCAGCTGGTAGCCGACATCGAGAAGCTGTTTCTCGGTCGCCGGTTCGGCGACGATATCGTTGATCGCCCGGTTGAGCGTGGTGACGATGCCGGACGGGGTGCGCGCCGGCACGAAGAAGCCGACCCAGGAGGCCGCCTCAAAACCCGCGAAGCCCAACTCGGCGAAGGTCGGTACGTCGGGCATCGCCGCGACGCGCGTGGCGCTGGCCACAGCGAGGCCGTTGAGCTTGCGCTCCGCCACATGCGGCATGACGCCGAAGGACGAGGAGACGAGGTCGACCTGGTTGCCCAGTGCGGCCTGCACGGCCAAGGCCCCGCCGCGGAAGGGCACATGCGCCGACGGCGTCTTGGCCAGAACCTTGAAGAAGTACTCGGCTGCCAGATGCGAGCCCGAGCCCACCCCGGCGGTGGCGAAGGTGACCTCGCGCCCCTTGGCCCAGGCGAGGAACTCCTTGAGCCCGCCTTTGAACTTGTCGGGATGCGTGGCGATCGATTCCGGCGAGGAGGCCGGCATGGCGATAGCCGTCAGGCTGTCGGCCGTATAGTCGAGCTTCTTGTAGAGCGACTGGTTGATGGCCAGCGCCGTGGTGGTGACCAGGATGGTGTAGCCGTCCGGTGCTGCGGTGGACACCGACTTGGCCGCGGTGTTGCCGCCGGCCCCGGCCCGGTTCTCGACGATCACCGGCTGCGGCCAGCGCTCGCCCAGCTTCTGCCCGATGATGCGGGCGAAGGTATCGGCGAAGCCGCCGGGCGCGAAGGCGACGACCAGGGTGACGCGTTTGGCGGGATAGTCCTGGGCCATCGCCGGGCCCGTCGCGAAACCGGTCAGCAGCGCTGCCGCGGCAAGAAGTCTGCGCATTCCGTCCCTCCCCGTTTGGCGCCAGCTTACACCGGCAGGAAATCGGGAACAGGCTGAGATTTCAGCCCGGCGGATGCTTAGCGAAATAACGCTCGATCGCCTTGACCAGCGCGGCCGCGACCTTGGTCCGGTAATGCGGCCGGGTGAGCAGCTGCTCGTCGGCCTTGTTGGAGAGGTAGCCCAGCTCGACCAGCACCGAGGGCACGTCGGGGGCGCGCAGCACGGCGAAGCCGGCGAAGCGGTGCGGCTTCGCGGGAACGAGCTGGATCTCGCGCCCGAGCTCCTCGACCAGGATATGGGCGAAGCCCGCCGAGTGGTTCATCGTCTCGCGCTGGGCGAGGTCGATGAGGATGTTCATCACCGTCTTGTTCTCATGGCTGAGATCGACGCCGGCGATGATGTCGGCGCGGTTCTCGCGCGCCGCCAGGGCGGCGGCCTCGTCGTCGGAGGCAGTCTCGGAGAGGGTATAGACGCTGGCGCCACGCTGCTCGCGGTTGCGCATGGCGTCGGCGTGGATGGAGACGAAGAGCTCGGCCTCGGCGGCGCGCGCCCTGGCGATGCGGTCGCGCAGGCGCACGAAGACGTCGTCGTCGCGGGTCATCGCCACCTTGTAGCGGCCGGTGGTCTCCAGCTGGCGCTTGATCTCGCGCGCCATGGCCAGGGTCACGTCTTTCTCATAGCTGCCCGACGCACCGACCGCCCCAGGATCGACGCCACCGTGGCCGGGGTCGAGAACGACGACGCGGCGGGCTGTGCGGGGGGCGGCGCGCGGTGCTGGCGGGGGCGCTGCGGGTTCCGCGGCTTGCGGCGGCGTCAGGGCG
>VGEI01000296.1 GCA_016869415.1 Alphaproteobacteria bacterium | reverse complement strand
CGGGCGAAGCCGGGCAGGCGAGGTTGTAGATCTCGTCGACCTCGACATAGAGCGGGAAGGTCACGTCGTGGCGCATGAACTCGAAGTACGGGTTGTCGAACAGATGCGCGATGTTGGCCTTGCGGCCGGTGAAGAAGTTGTCGACACACAGGACCTCGTGCCCGTGGTCGAGCAGCCGCTCGCACAGGTGGGAGCCGAGAAAACCGGCCCCGCCGGTGACCATGACGCGCTTGCGTTCCATCGCGTGATTTCCGCTTGCTGGGAGGGAAGGAAGGTTTGGGACGATCAGGGAGACGTTGCCAGAAGGTGACGCTCGCTGCCATGGAGGGCCAGGCAGGTCAGGCGGCCGGTGTACCACGCCCCGGTGTCGATGCCGATACGGTTCGGCAGGACTTCCGGCTCCGGCAAGATCGTATGGCCGTGCACGACGACCTTGCCATGGTCGATCTTCGAACGCAGGAACAGGCCCCGCACCCAGAGCAGATCCATTTCTTCCTGCGCCTCGAGCGCCACGCCCGGCCGAATGCCGGCATGGGCGAAGGCATAGTCGCCCTCCACATGAAGCAGGTGCAAGCCGCTGAAGAAGCGCAGATGACGCTCGGGCAGGCAGTAGCGCAGCTCGCCCTGCAGGCCGCGCAGGCGCTGAAGGTCGAAGCTCTCCTTCGGATCGTAGCTCACGCCATACGAAGCCATCGTCGCGTCGCCGCCATTGCGCAGCCAGAAGGGCCCGGTGCTCGGGTCCTCGAGGAAATCCAGCATCATCCGCTCGTGATTGCCGAGCAGGCAGACGGAGTCGAAGCTGGCCGGCAGGGCATCCAGCAGCCGGTAGATGACCCCCGCAGAATCCGGACCTCGGTCGACATAGTCCCCGAGATGCACCAGCACGCGCCGGGAAGCGGACCGGGTCGCAGCGTCCGCGGCGATGGCGGCGTGCAACTCGGCCAGGAGATCGCTGCGCCCGTGGATGTCGCCGATGGCATAGACCGCTGTGCCGGCCGGGACCGCCGGCACCGGCCGACCGCCCTCAAGGCCAGGATTGGCGGCAAAAGAGTCGACGATCATCTTGAAATATCTATCATGCCGGGCCGTTAGCTTCGAGCCGACTGAATACTGGCAGGGGCGGCCGTCCCCACAACGCGGCACAAGGGAGAGTTATTTGACCGCGGTTTCCCTCGACCGGTGGAGTGCCGCCCAGGCGGCTGAACTGAGCTACTGGCGGTCGCTCGATCTGCGTGAAATCCTGCGCATCTGCGCGGAAAAGCCGGAGTTCCTCGCCCTGCTGGACGACGGCTTGCAACGCGACCTGTTCCAGGGCAAGGACGTGCTCGAGATCGGCTGCGGCCCCCTCGGGCTGAGCCTGGTCTCCTTCAGCCGTCATAAGGGTGGGCTCAAGCGGCTGGTCAAGGCGGAGCCCCTGCCCCGGCTGCCCATCCGCGAGACGCGGCTCGGCGAGGACGCCTGGGCTGCCCCCTTCTTGGCTTGGGTAGAGCAGCTCGCAGCCGAGGGCGAATACATGCAGACCCCGGGCGAGGCGCTCGGTTTCAATGCGGAGTTCGACACGGTCGTCACCTACAACGTGCTCGATCACGTGCGTGAGCCGTCGGCCATCCTTGGCAACGCTTATCAGGCGCTGCGCCCCGGCGGCACGCTGCTGGTCGGCGTCGACTGTCTGTCGTGGGTGGGCCGGCTGCGCTTCGAGCACATCACACGGCGCACGCATAAGGGCCAGATCCTGGTCGAGGCGCATCCGCACACCTTCCTGCCGGGCGACGTCAAAGCGATGATCGAAGCCGCGGGTTTCAACGTCACGGCGATGCACGGGCTTCCGGGGACGTTGCGCGGTTTCGCCGGCAGCCACACCCGGCCTGCTTTCGTGGCCCGCAAATGACTAGCAAGGTTGCCATCGTCGTCGGTGTCGGCGCCGAAGCGGGCCTCGGTGCCACGCTCAGCCGCCGGCTGGCGCAGACGGGCCAGCATGTCGTTCTTGCTGGCCGCACAGCGGCGCGCGTTGAGGCCGCCGCTTCCGGCATTCGCGCTGGCGGGGGCGAGGCCACGGCGCTGGCGGTCGACGCCACCAGCGAGAGCGAGGTGAGCCGCCTGTTCGACGCCGCGGCGCGCGCCGGCACCCTCGACTGCGTGATCTATAACGCCGGCAACAACGTCTCTAAGCCGATCCGCGACCTCGAGGCCAAGACCTTCGAGGACGCCTGGCGCGTCGGCTGCTTCGGCGGATTCCTGGTCGGCCGCGAGGCGGCGCGCTGCATGGTGCCGCAAGGCCATGGCACGATCCTCTTCACCGGCGCCTCGGCCAGTCTGCGCGGACGCGCGAGCTTCGCGGCCTTTGCCGCTGCCAAGGCCGGCCTGCGGGCCGTGGCCCAGTCGATGGCGCGCGAGCTGGGACCCGCGGGTATCCATGTCGCGCACATCGTTATCGACGGTGGCATCGCCGGCGAGCGGCTGCATAAGAACCGGCCGGAGAGAGTTCAACAGGCCGGCGAGGACGGGCTGCTCGACCTTGAGGCGATCGCTGACGCCTTCCTCGCCGTGCTCAACCAGCACCGCACGGCCTGGACACACGAGCTCGACCTGCGTCCGTTCAAGGAGCCGTTCTAGTCTCGGAGCGGGCGAAATCCACCCAGTCGGCGCGGCCGCCGCGGTTGTCGAGAACGCTGATCAGCGCCGCGACCACGCGGCGGTCGAAGGCGCTGCCCGTCTCCTTGAGCAGGGTATCGACGGCAGCGTCAAAACCGAGCCCGGCGCGATGGGCGCGGGCCGAGACCAGGGCAACGAAGGCGTTGGCTACGGCGATGACCCGTGCCGACAACAGCATGGCCTCACCGGCCAGGCCTCGGGGTCCCTTGCCGTCCCAGCGCTCGTGCGCCTGATCGAGTGTCTCGACCACCCGGCCAGCGGCAGCCGGGCGGTCGTGAGTTGGTATTTGATCGAGCGCGCCTGCTTCTCCGCGATCTCGGCCTTGAGCAGATCGGCAATGATCGCCTGAATGCTGTGCTTGCGCTTGAGGCCCGTCGTCAGCACCTCGTCGAAGGCGGCGCGCATGCCGGCAAGCTCGAGCCTGGCCATCATCTCAAGGATGTCCTGGCGCTCCATCAGCCGATCCTCCGCAACAGGTCATAGCGCCCGCAATCGGCCGCCGGGGCATGCAGAAGTTCCAGGTGCGCCGGGACAGTCAGGCTGTCCGGCACGACCGTCATGCGTGCCCGGGCGAGCGTGTTGAGGATCACGTCGCTCGAGAACACGCCGTCCGCGATGGCGCTCGCGCAAGCGGCCTCCACCGCAGGCAAACCATCGCTGAGAACAGCCACCAGGATATCGACCATCTGACGGTCGCCGTCATTGCTGCCGGCAAGCCGCCGACGAACATGTTCGATCGCCGCGGGCAGAACCCAATCCTTGAACGGCGCGCCGTTGCGCAGCGCCCCGGGTTTGCGGGCCAGCACCGGAACGTAATGCCACGGGTCGTAGATGGTCTTGTCGTGGCCAAAGCTGCGCTCATGCTCGGCGACGATGTCCCCATCCTGTCGGATCACGATGCGGTTGGCATACGCATGGACATCGACCGGACGACCGACCGCCTTGGCCCGGACCGAGTCCTTGTTCTTGTCGAACCGCACCAGACAGGTCTTCGACACGGAGGCCGGGGTCGCGTGAAACCCGTCAAACGGGCCAACCTGGCGGACCAGATGCGGCCGTTCGGCTTCGAACACCGACCAGACCGTCTCCCCTGGGATATCGGGATGCTCGGCGCTCTGGGCGTGGCTGACGCATCTGTCGACGAGCCACGCGTTGAGTTCCTGGTAGCTCCCGAATTTCAGCCGGGGCATGAAGAAGCGCTCCCGGATATTGCCGACCTGGTTTTCGACCTGACCCTTCTCCCACCCGGCGCCTGGCGTGCAAGCGGTCGGCTCGACCAGATAATGGGCGCACATCTGCACAAAACGCCGATTGAAGGCCCGATCCTTGCCAACAAAGACCGCGTCCACGGCGGTCTTCATGTTGTCGTAGATGCCCCGGGTGCAGGCGCCCCTGAAAAAGGCGAAGGCTTGCGCGTGCGCGTCGAACAGCATCTCCTGCCCCTCGCGCGGATAGGCGCGGATGAATGGCATCCGGCTGTGGCAGAGCCGGAAATGCGCCACCTTCACCTGCGTCGTCACCCCGGCCAGGACGACGATTTCGTGGCTCCAGTCGAACTGGTAAGCCTCGCCGGGCGCGAAACGCAGCGGCACATAGGCCTGGGTCTGGTCCGCATCGCGTTCGCGTCGCCAGCCACGCGCGTGACGCCGGACCGCATCGTAGCCACCGTCATATCCCCGATCGCGCAGCGCCTCGAAAACGCGGATCAGTGTCAGCCGCTCGCGCGCCGGCCTCGTCGCATTCTCCGCCAGCAGATCATCGAGGGCCGAGCGCCACCGCCCCAATTTCGGTCGCGGCTGCACCTCGCGCACATAGCGGAAATCCGTCGCCTCAGACCGCAGGACCTTGCGCACAACCTTGCGCGAAAGCTGCAACGCCCGCGCGATCGCCTTGATCGACTTCCCTTGAACCTGATGTGCCCGGCGAATCTTCCCGATTGTTTCCACAATCAACATCCCTGTTTCCGATCGGCTATGGCTGTCGCCGATCAATATCGACCTTCGGAGCAGGGGGGTCCTTTTTGGACGCCGATCACCCCGTAAACGGGGTCCTTTTTGCACGCCGATTAACAGCGATCGCGTCGGCGAGATGCGTGGCCACCTGGAGATGCCTCTCGGCACCGGCGAGCAGCAGGACGCCGCCGTCACTGGTCAGCCGCCCACCGTCGA
>VGEI01000295.1 GCA_016869415.1 Alphaproteobacteria bacterium | reverse complement strand
AGCTTCTTCCGCGACCGTACGGTGGTGCAGCTCATCCTCGACAAGATGCCGGTGTCCATCTCCATCGGCCTGTGGACGACGCTGATTACCTATCTCATCTGCATTCCGCTGGGCGTGCGCAAGGCGGTGCGGGACGGCTCACGCTTCGACGTCTGGACCAGCGCGCTGGTCATCGTCGGCAACGCGATCCCCAGCTTCCTCTTCGCCGTCCTGCTCATCGTGCTCTTCGCCGGCGGCAGCTTCCTCGATCTTTTCCCCTTGCGCGGCCTCACGTCCGAGAACTTCTCCGCGCTACCCTGGTGGAAGAAGATCCTCGACTACATCTGGCACATGACGCTGCCGCTCACCGCCATGGTGATCAGCGGCTTCGCCAGCCTCACCATGCTGACCAAGAACTCGTTCCTCGACGAGATCAACAAGCAGTACGTGGTGACCGCCCGCGCCAAGGGCCTGACAGAGAACCGCGTGCTCTACGGCCACGTCTTCCGCAATGCCATGCTGATTGTCATCGCCGGTTTCCCCGGCGCTTTCATCAGCATCCTGTTCGCCGGCTCGCTGCTGATCGAGATCATCTTCTCGCTCGACGGGCTCGGCTTGCTGGGCTTCGAGGCGGCGATCAACCGCGATTATCCGATCATGTTCGCGACGTTGTACTTCTTCACCTTGATCGGCCTGGTGATGCGCATCGTCAGCGACATCATGTATACGATTGTCGATCCGCGCATCGATTTCGAGAGGCGCGGCTGATGCACGCCAACGCACCTCCGGCCTCGCGCCTGTCGCCGCTCAACCAGCGCCGGCTGGCGAACTTCAAGGCGAACCGGCGTGGCTTCTGCTCGCTGTGGATATTCCTCACGCTCTTCATCCTCAGCATGTTTGCCGAGTTGATCGCCAATGATAGGCCGATCCTGGTGCGCTACGACGGCGGCTTTTACATGCCGATCGCCCAGTCCTATCCGGAGACCGCCTTTGGCGGCGAATTCGAGACCGAGGCCGACTACCGCGATCCCTTCGTCGCCGAGCAGATCGAGGCCAAAGGCTGGATGCTCTGGCCGCCGATCCGCTTCAGCTATCGCACGGTCAACCGCAACCTGACGGTGCCGGCACCGGCACCGCCCTCGGCCGAGAACTGGCTGGGCACCGACGATCAGGGCCGCGACGTGCTGGCCCGGCTGATCTACGGCTTCCGCCTCTCCGTTCTCTTCGGCCTCATCCTCTCCGTGGTATCGTCGATCGTCGGCGTCATCGCCGGCGCGATACAAGGCTATTTCGGCGGCTGGGTCGACCTGCTGTTCCAGCGATTCCTAGAGATCTGGTCGGGCCTGCCGGAGCTCTACCTGCTGATCATTCTGGCCTCGGTGATTACACCCAGCTTCGGCATCCTGCTCGGCCTGCTGCTGCTCTTCTCCTGGACCGGCCTGGTCGGGGTTGTACGTGCCGAGTTCCTGCGCGCGCGCAATTTCGACTACGTGCGGGCAGCCAGGGCGCTCGGCGCCGGAGATGTCGCCGTCATGTTCCGTCACGTGCTGCCCAACGCCATGGTCGCCACCCTGACCTTCATGCCCTTCATCCTCTCCGGCTCGGTCGTGGCGCTGACCTCGCTGGACTTCCTCGGTTTCGGCCTACCCGCCGGCTCGCCGTCACTGGGTGAGCTGCTGGCCCAGGGCAAGGCCAACCTGCATGCGCCCTGGCTGGGCATCACCTCGTTCTTCGTCATTGCCATCATGCTCTCGCTGCTGGTCTTCATCGGCGAGGCGGTGCGTGACGCCTTCGATCCCCGCAAGATGTTCCGGTGAGCGGTATGGCCGAGATCCTCCTTCAGGTGCGCGACCTCTCCGTGACCTTCTCGGTCGGCAAGGGCAAGACCTTCACCGCCGTCGACAAGGTCTCCTTCGATCTCCAGCAGGGAGAGACGCTTGCGCTGGTCGGCGAATCGGGCTCCGGCAAGTCGGTTACCGCACTTTCCATCCTGCAGCTCCTTCCCTATCCGCTGGCCCAGCACCCCACGGGCTCCTCCGTCAGATTCGAGGGCGGGGAGCTCGTCGGCGGATCGGAAGAGAGCTTGCGCAAGATCCGCGGCAATCGCATCGCCATGATCTTCCAGGAGCCGATGACCTCGCTCAATCCGCTGCACACCATCGAGCGGCAGATCGGCGAGATCCTGACCATCCATAAGGGGTTGAGCGGCGAGGCGGCGCGCCGGCGGATCATCGAGCTGCTCGGGCTGGTCGGGCTGGGCGAGCAGGCCGAGAAGCGTTTGGACGCCTATCCGCACCAGCTCTCCGGCGGCCAGCGCCAGCGGGTGATGATCGCCATGGCCCTGGCTAACGATCCCGCCATCCTGATCGCCGACGAGCCGACGACCGCGGTCGACGTCACCATTCAGGCCCAGCTGCTCAAGCTCCTGCGCGAGCTGCAGAAGAAACTGCACATGGCCATGCTGTTCATCACCCACGATCTTGGCGTGGTGCGCAAGCTCGCCCACCGGGTCTGCGTCATGCAGAAAGGGCGGATCGTCGAGTCCGGGCCGGTGAAGCATGTCTTCGACAATCCGAAGCACGAATACACGCGCCACCTTCTCGAGGCCGAACCCAAGGGTAACCCGGTGACCCCGCCGGCCGATGCCAAGCCGCTGGTCGAGGCGAAGGACGTGCGGGTGTGGTTCCCCATCAAGGGCGGCGTGTTCCGCAGCACCAAGGGCTATGTCAAAGCGGTCGACGGCATCGATTTCCTGCTGAAGGAAGGTCACACGCTGGGCGTGGTCGGCGAGTCCGGCTCGGGCAAGACGACCCTCGGCCTCGCCGTGCTGCGCCTCGAGACCGCCCAGGGCCAGATCGTGTTCAACGGCACGGAGATCCAGGGCTTGCGCCAGAGCGACATGCGGCCGCTGCGGCGCGAGATGCAGATCGTCTTCCAGGACCCCTATGGTTCTCTTTCTCCCAGACTCTCGGTCGGCGAGATCATCGGCGAGGGCCTCAAGATCCACCGCATCGGCAAGGACGACGGCGAGCGCGAGAGGCGGATCGTCGAAGCGCTCGAGGAGGTGCGGCTCGACCCCGAGACCCGACACCGCTATCCGCACGAATTCTCCGGCGGCCAGCGCCAGCGCATCGCCATCGCCCGGGCCCTGGTGCTCAAGCCCAAGTTCCTGGTCCTCGACGAGCCGACCTCCGCCCTCGACATGTCGGTGCAGGCGCAGATCGTCGACCTGCTGCGCGAGCTGCAGGAGCGCCACCGCCTCGCCTACCTGTTCATCAGCCACGATCTGCGCGTGGTGCGCGCACTCGCCGACGAGGTCATGGTGCTCAAGGACGGCAAGGTGGTGGAGCGCGGGTCCGCCGGCCAGATTTTCGACGCGCCGCGCCAGCCCTATACCAAGGCGCTGATGGCGGCGGCCTTCGAGCTCGAGGCTATCGAAACCGGCGATGTGCGGACCTGATGGCTCTCCTCTTTCTCTCCAAACACGACGATCCTACCCGCTGGTCGGCCGCCCTGCACCGGCACCTGCCGGAGCTCGACATCCGCATCTGGCCAGAGACCGGCGACGTCGGCGATATCGATAGCGCGCTGGTGTGGAACCATCCGCCGGGCGAGCTCAATCGCTATCCCAATCTGCGCCTCATCCTGTCGCTGGGAGCGGGCGTCAATCACGTGCTCGACGATCCCGACCTGCCCCCGGGCATCCCCATCGCCCGCATCGTCGACCCGGGCCTGACCGGCGGCATGGTCGAGTACGCGGTTTGGGCCGCGATGCGCTATCACCGCAATCTCGACGTCTATGAGCGGTTCCAGCGCGAAGGAACCTGGAAGAAGCTGCCGATGCCCGACACCGCGAGGCGCGGCATCGGCGTTCTGGGCATCGGCGAGATCGGCAGCGCCTGCGCCCAGGCATTGTCGGCCTTCGGCTTTTCGGTCGCAGGCTGGAGCCGCACGCCGAGGACCCTCGAGGGAATTGTCAGCTATGCCGGAAACGAGAGCCTCAAGCCGTTCCTGGCCCGCAGCGAGATCCTGATCTGTGTGCTGCCGCTGACCACCGCCACCCGCGGCATCATCAACGCGGAACTTCTGGAAGCCCTGCCCAAGGGCGCCTTCGTCATCAACATCGCGCGCGGCGGCCATGTCGTCGACGCCGATCTCCTCGCGGCACTCGATTCCGGCCATATCGCCGGCGCCACGCTCGACGTGTTCCAGCCCGAGCCCCTGCCGCCGGAGCACCCGTACTGGCGTCACCCCAAGGTGACGCTGACGCCGCATATCGCCAGCCTGACCAACCCGGACACGGCGGTGCTGCCGATCGCCGAGAACCTGCGCCGGCTAAGCGCCGGCCAACCGCTGCTACACCTCGTCGACCGTGAATCCGGCTACTGACGCTGGGGGGCGCCGCCCTCGCCTACCACCACAAAGGGGGCCCAGAACATCGGGTGGGCGTAGTGCGGATTCTCCGCATCGGCCGCCAGGGCCAGCATGGCGCGGCGATGGGCTTCCGAACGCGGCAGCGTGGAGTCGACAGCGGATTCGCCCAGCATCTTGGTGGTGAGTTTGACCGTGGCGTCCGACAGCACCGCCCAGTGCGAGACCAACAGCGCCCGCGTGCCGGCGTAGAAGAACGCACGCGCCAAACCGGACAGGCCTTCGGCCCCCGGCGTTCCGTCGGCGGCAGCGGTATTGCAGGCCGAGAGAATCACCCAGTCGGCGTCGAGCTGCAGCCCGGCAATCTCGCTGGCAGTCAGGACGCCGTCGTCGTCGGAACTCGCCTTGCTGGGCGGGGTGAGGACCAGTGCAGGTTCCCCGATGTCGCTTAATTCACCCGCCATCAGGCC
>VGEI01000294.1 GCA_016869415.1 Alphaproteobacteria bacterium | reverse complement strand
GAGACGGCATGAAGGCCGTGAAAGGCAGCAAACGCGGGCGCGGCGCGTCCGCGAGATCGGCCAAGGTGGTGCCGCTGCGCGCCGCCGCCGTCCCCCAGTCTTCGAACCCCCAGTCTTCGAGCCCCCAGTCTTCGAACCCGATGGGGACGGACGGTTTCGAGTTCGTGGAATATACCGCACCCGACACCAAGGCGTTGGGCCGGCTCTTCAACTCCCTGGGCTTCTCAGTCGTCGCACGGCACCGCTCCAAGGATGTGACGCTCTACCGCCAGGGTGACATCAACTTCATCGTCAATGGCGAGCCCGACAGCTTCGCCCAGGCCTTCGCCCGCGTGCACGGGCCCTCGGCCTGCGCCATGGCCTTCCGGGTCAAGGACGCGGCCGCCGCTTTCAAACGCGCGGTGGCGCTGGGGGCCCAGCCCTTCCAGGGCAAGGTTGGGCCGATGGAGCTCAATATCCCGGCGATCCAGGGGATCGGCGGCAGCCTGATCTATCTGGTGGATCGCTACGGCAGCAAACAGAGCATCTACGACATCGATTTCCGCCCGCTGCCGGGTGCCGTCGAGCGTCCAAAGGGGGCCAGCCTCGCCTATATCGACCATTTGACCCACAACGTGCATCGCGGTCGCATGGACGAGTGGGCGCGCTTCTACGAGCGGCTCTTCGGTTTCCGCGAGATGCGCTATTTCGACATCGAGGGCAAGGTCACGGGCCTCAAATCGAGGGCCATGGTCTCGCCTTGCGGCAAGATCCGCATCCCGATCAACGAGTCCTCGGACGACAAGTCGCAGATCGAGGAGTTCCTGCACGCCTACCGCGGCGAGGGCATCCAGCACATCGCCCTGGGTTCGACCGACATCTACCGGACGGTCGGCGCGATCCGCGCCAACAAGGTCAGATTCCTGGATACACCGGACACCTACTACGAGCTGGTCGACCGGCGGCTGCCCGGCCACGGCGAGGACGTCAGGCGCCTGAGGAAAAACCGCATCCTGATCGACGGGCAAACCAAGCGCGGCAAGCATCAGCTGCTGCAGATTTTCACCGAGAACCAGATCGGCCCGATCTTCTTCGAGATTATCCAGCGCAAGGGCGACGAGGGCTTCGGCGAGGGTAATTTCCGTGCACTCTTCGAATCCATCGAGCTCGATCAGATCCGCCGGGGAGTAATCAAGGCATGAAAAATTGGATTCCCTTTCAGCTCGCCCAGGGCAAGTCCGTCGGCCGTCCGGCGCATGCCGAGATTCCCGAAGGCACCTATGAGCGCGAGATCGGCAAGGAAGGCTTCTTCGGGCCGGCAGCACAGATGCTGCACACCCATCCTCCGACCGGCTGGTCGAAATGGGAGGGAGAGATCCGGCCGCGCGCCTTCGACCTCACCAAGCTAAACCATCTGTCATCGTCGCCCTGGGAGGCGGACCTGGTCGCCTCCAACGCGCATGTGAAGCTGCGGCAGTGGCGTATGGAAGGGAAGATGGACTTCCTCGCCCGCAACGCCGATGGCGACGAGCTGGTCTTCGTTCACGCGGGCTCGGGCGAGCTTTTCTGCGACTACGGTCATATGAGTTTCCGCGACGGCGACTACATCATGCTGCCGCGAGGCACGATGTGGCGTGTCGAGGCTCGTGAGCCGGTGACGGCGCTGCTCATCGAGGCGACCGGCACCTCTTACCAGCTGCCGGAGCGCGGCCTGGTCGGACGCCAGGCGATCTTCGATCCGGCCATCCTTCAGACCCCCAAGCTCGATGAGGCTTTCGAGGCGCAAAAGAGCGAGACAGAGACCCGCGTGGTATTCAAGCGCGGCGACCGGCTGACGACGATCACCTACCCCTACAACCCGCTCGACGCGGTCGGCTGGCATGGCGACCTGGCACCGGTAAAGCTCAACTGGCGCGACATGCGGCCGCTGATGAGCCACCGGGCGCATCTGCCGCCCTCGGCACACACCACGTTCCTAGCCGGGCGCTTCGTCGTCTGCACCTTCGTGCCGCGGCCGGCGGAGAGCGATCCGGACGCGCTCAAGCTGCCGTTCTTCCACAACAACGACGATTACGACGAGTTGATTTTCTATCACCACGGCCGGTTCATGTCGCGCGACAACATCCATGCCGGCATGGTGACCCTGCACCCCTGCGGTTTCACCCACGGGCCGCACCCCAAGGCCTTCGCCCTGGCGGCCAAGGCGCCGGGCGGTCACATGCTCGACGAGGTGGCGGTGATGCTCGACACCCGCGACGCGCTGAGCATGGCGCGCCTGCCGGAAGGCGTCGAGTGGACCGGCTACGTCGATAGCTGGAAGCCGAAACCAGCCACCAGCTAAGGCTTTCCGCTCCGTACCGCGGTTGCTATGTTCACCGCCGCCATCAGACGGGGAATTCAGTGAAGCTTGCGTCTTTGAAAGAAGGGGGCCGGGACGGCACCCTGATCGTCGTTTCCCGCGACCTCAAGCGCGCCACCAAGGTGACCCAGGTCGCGCGCACCATGCAGCAGGCGATCGAGAACTGGCGCCAGGTCGAGGGCGAGCTGCAGCGTATCTACAAGCGCCTGCACGAGGTCCAGTTCGATCCCATCGGCGGCGACCGGGCCTTCGAGCTCGACCTCAATCAGCTGGCGGCACCGTTTCCGCGCGCCGTGCAGTTCCTCGACGGCAGTGCCTATCTCAACCACGTGGAGCTGGTGCGCAAGGCGCGGGGTGCTGCGATGCCGCCGTCGTTCTACTCGGATCCCTTGATGTACCAGGGCCTGTCCGACGGGTTCCTCGGGCCTTTCGACGACGTGCCGGCCATCGACGAGGTGCATGGCATCGATTTCGAGGCCGAGGTCGTGGTGGTCACCGACGACGTACCCATGGCCGTGACGCCGAGTGCTGCCCGCAGGCATATCCGGCTGCTGATGCTGATCAACGACGTCAGCTTGCGCAACCTGATCCCCGACGAGCTGGCCAAGGGATTCGGCTTCCTCAACGGCAAACCGGCCTCGAGCTTCTCGCCGGTGGCGGTGACACCGGACGAACTGGGCAGCTATTGGGACGGCGGCAAAGTCAGCCTGCCGCTGGTCGTGCATCTCAACGACCGGCTGTTCGGCAACCCCAATGCCGGGCTCGACATGAATTTCGATTTTCCCCAGCTCATTGCCCATGCCGCCAAGACCCGGAACCTTTCGGCTGGCACGATCGTCGGCAGCGGCACGGTCTCCAACAAAGACCCGCGCGCCGGCTCGTGCTGCCTGGCCGAGCGGCGCACGCTGGAGACGATCCACGACGGGAAGCCGACGACGCCGTTCATGAAGTTCGGCGACCGGGTGCGGATCGAGATGCTCGATGGCGACAACAAGTCGATCTTCGGTGCCATCGACCAGCGCGTCGTGCGCTACACGCCGCCGGCCTCCTGAACAGACCAACGAGGAATCGTCCATGAAGCTGCACGGCTATTTCCGTTCGTCCGCGGCCTTCCGCGTGCGCATCGCCCTCAACCTCAAGGGGCTGAAGCCCGAGCAGGCTTTCGTCCATCTGCGCAAAGGTGAACAATCGGCGCCCGGCTTTCTCAAGCTCAATCCGATGGGTCTGGTGCCGGCGCTGGAGGACGGGCCGCACGTGCTTACCCAGTCGCTGGCCATCATGGAGTACTTGGACGAAACGCATCCCTCGCCCCCCTTCCTGCCGAAGGCGCCGGCGGAGCGCGCCCGGGTGCGGGCTCTTGCCCTGACGGTGGCCTGCGAGATCCACCCGCTCAACAACCTGCGGGTACTCAACTATCTCAAGAACCAGCTCAAGGTCTCGGACGAGCAGCACGATGCCTGGTACCGGCACTGGATCAAGCAGGGCTTCCTCGCCCTCGAGGCTATGCTCAAGGTCGGGGGCACGGGGAAGTTCAGCCACGGCGACGCGCCGACGCTGGCCGATATCTGCCTGGTGCCGCAGGTCTTCAACGCCAAGCGCTTCAACACCGAGGCCGAGCTTAGGCCGGCCTACCCGACGCTGTTCAAGGTGTTCGACGAGTGTATGAAGGTCCCGGCCTTCGACAACGCCCGGCCCGAGAAGCAGCCCGACAATGAATAAGGCAGTTACTTCTTTGCGGCGCGCGCCTCGGCGACGAGGCTCTTCATCGTCCGCAGGTCGATGGCACCGGGGACCAGCGCGTCGCCGATGATGAATGCCGGCGTGCCGGTGATGTTGAGCGTCCTGGCCAGGCGTCGGTTGCGCTCCAGGATCTCCTCGATCTGGGGCGATTGCATGTCGTTCTTCAGACGGCCGGCATCGAGGCCCTGTTCGACCGCGGCCTTGAGAATGGACGCTTCGTCGAGCGTGCGCAGGCGCATCAGCGCTGCGTGCATCTGGTGGTACTTGTCCTGTTTGCGTGCGGCGAGTGCGGCGCGCGCGGCCAGCAGCGAGTCCGGTCCGAGGATGGGCAGTTCCTTGTGCACCAGACGCAGCTTGCCGTCCTCCTTGAGCAGCTGCGCCAGCGGCGCCACGACCTGCTTGCAGTAGGGGCAGCGGTAGTCGAAGAACTCGACGATGGCGATATCGCCGCGCGGGTTTCCGGCGACCGGCGCGTCCGGGTCGTTGAAGATCTCGTCACGCCGCTCGGCGATCGCTGCCTTGGCGATGTCCTGGGCGTTTTCGTTGCGCCGCTTTTCCAGGGTTTCAAGAGCCTCGAGAATCACCTCCGGGTTCTGGAGCAGGTACTCGCGAACGATGCGCTCGATGGCCGGCACGTCCGGTGTCGCGGGCTGCGTCTGGGCAGAACCCGGGAGGGTAGTGCTCAGGGCAAGCATCAGGATGACGAGGGCGGGGAGGCGGGAGGCCACTGGCAGGCTCCAGGTTCGGTGTCGGGGGATTGTCGGTG
>VGEI01000293.1 GCA_016869415.1 Alphaproteobacteria bacterium | reverse complement strand
AGGGCTTCGACGCGTCGCAGGGCGCCGGACGGAGGCGCCGGCAGGCTCTTCCTACGACGTGGGCAGTCGATGCCGCATCGTTCGCGAAACAGTAACGGCGTTGTCACTAATATATTGACAACACAGAGGTAAATTCTAATTTTTAGTCGACTCTTGACAATAGAACAAAAGAGGAACATCCTCTCCATCTAACAAATGGAGGCGGATATGGGCGGCTTTCTCAATCGTGTCGGCGAAGGCGCCGGCCTAGCGGCGGTGATGACCTCGATCCTGATGTGGTCGACCCTTGCCGAGGCGTTCCTGCGCTAGCCCGGGATCGTTGTCTTTTGCCATGGATTTCGCCATCTCACCCTCCCAAACGGACGGCGATACCGGGGGTTGGGACGTGCTTTGTCTCTGCGTAGCGCGCGGAGCGGAACGCCCATTGCGCCTGGCCCGCTTCGGCTATCGCAGCCACGCCGAAGCGTTCCTCCGGGATCTCCTGCCTTCTCGGGATGACGGGCCGCATGGGTGACGAAGTCGCGAGCCGCCAGACGGCTGAAGACGCGGCCCAGGCGCTCGCCCTGAACGCACTCGCCTATCTGCTCGATGACCCTGCCCGTACCCGTCGGTTCCTGAGCGTGACAGGAGTGGATGGCGTGGACTTGCCTGCTCGGCTGGGCGATCCGGCGTTCTTGGGTTGTGTCCTGGATTTCGTGCTTGAGGACGAAGTGTCGCTGCTTGCCCTGGCCGGAGCCGCCGGGGTGCGGGCGGAGCGCATTGGGCGCCTGCGCCTGCGGCTCCCTGGGGCCTTGCCGCACGGATGAACTCGCCGTCGGATGCGGCGAATCCCGAGTCGCGGCATGGCGAATCGTCATTTTGCGCAGCAAAACTCGACATTCGCATTGCATCGCCTGGCGAATCGGCTCAAACAAAATAAGCCACGGCGGCCCGAATCGGCATTCCGTCCGCTGGCGCCAGCGCTCTCAACCCCGGAGGTATTCATGAGCAAGGCCACTCTCGTCGACGTAGTCCGTGAACATACGGAATGCACAGTCAACTCCGCCAAGGAGGCCGTCGACGCCATTTTCGAAACAATCGCCAAGACGCTGAAGAAGGAAGGCTCCATGGCGCTTGTCGGTTTTGGCACGTTCAAGGTGTCGAAGCGCGCGGCGCGTACCGGTCGCAACCCGCAGACGGGCGCGGCGATTAAGATCGCCGCGAGCAAGACCGTCCGCTTCAAGGCTTCGAAGCAGCTCAAGGGCGGGCTGTAAGCGGCGCGTCTTCGGAGCCGAGCGCCACGTGGCGGTTGCTCCGAAGGGTTGATTCGGGCCCGGGTCCGGAAATCGCATTCCGGCCCGGATGTCAGTTGTGGCAGATCACCCCGACCGCGCTACCGCGGTCAGGGTGATTTTGCATCAGCGGATGAATTGATCGACGAAACGTTCGCCCAGACCCGTGGCGACATAGTGCGCACGGCACATGTCGATTTTGCTGAAAACGTCCTCGAAGCCGGTGTTCCGCCCCTGCTCGTCGACGTAGTACATGCAGCCCGAGATATTGAAGAAAGTAATCATCTCCGGTACGTCGGGATCGACGACCAGCGTATGCGTTTCGCCCGGCGGCTCGAAGACATAGGAGCCCTCGGTGGCCACCCAGTTGTGCTC
Organism: Alphaproteobacteria bacterium; assembly: GCA_016869415.1. Classification (GTDB taxonomy): domain Bacteria; phylum Pseudomonadota; class Alphaproteobacteria; order CACIAM-22H2; family CACIAM-22H2; genus VGEI01. The sequence goes on along the minus strand of VGEI01000293.1, from coordinate 3,199 downwards.
CAGATAGCGCCAGGAGCCCTTCAGGACATAGCCGTGAACCGGGGCCGGGTGGCGATGACGGCTGAGTACGCCGGCCCGCCTCACGCGCAGCAGGTTGCACCACTGTCCGTTCACGGTGTTGAGCATCAGCGGCCGGAACCAGACACTGGGAGCCTGGGGGACCCAGACCCGCTCGTCGTCGGGCACGGCGCGCACCACGATCTCCGGCGGCGACAAGGGATGCGCAGATGTAGCCTGGACAGCAGCGGCAGTCATGACATTGCATTCTCCGTTCGGATTTCTTAATTATCGCACAGCCGCACGAAGCTGCCAGCGGCGCAACGCCACCAAGGCCCAGATCGCTTCGACGACGCCGAACGGCCAGGCACCTTGGAGAAACCCGTAGATCGACGCCAGTCCGCAGGCTCCGGCGAAGGCCAGCACGTATCGGGCATGGCGGTCCTCCAGCGCGTAAAACACCAGCATCGCTGTCACCGCGAGCAAACCGAACGCCGTCAGACTGTCCATACCGGGTCTCCGCCTCTGAGTACCTCGCCACCTTGCCCGCTGGGGGCGCCCGCTGCTAGCGTGACCCAATGGGGTTCAGCGGCGTCGATCCGTGGCGCTGGCAGTATTTCGCGCACCAGGCCGTTCCGGAAGGGTTGATCATCCCGATCGATGACGCAGCCGCCTGGACCCTCTATCCACGGCACCGATGGATCTACGACAAACTGCGAATCTGCGAGACGCAGGGATTGCCTGCCGGCCCGCACGGCACCGAGCCGCCGTCCTACCCCGTGTTCTGCAAGCCGATCTACAACCTGCGCGGCATGGGGACGGGCGGCCATGTCGTGCACTCGGCCCGTGGCTATCACGCCTCTCTGACGCCCGGCCATATGTGGATGCCGCTCTTTACCGGCGCCCATGTCAGCACCGACGTGGCGCTGGCCCGCGGCAGGGCGAAATGGTGGCGGCATACGACCGGCAAACCCGGCCCGCACGGTACCTTCGACTACTGGACCGTCCATGCCGCGCGCCGGCCGACGCTCGAGCGCCGGCTTGCCGGTTGGCTGCGCCGCTCACTTCCCGGCTTCAGCGGCGTCGTCAATATCGAGACCATCGGCGGTCGTATCATCGAGGCTCACTTGCGCATGGCCGAGCAATGGCTGGATCTCAACGGCCGGGGCTGGCTCGCGGCCGTGGTGCAGCTCTACCAGAGCGGCGAATGGACATTCTCGGACCCTGACCGCCACACCGGCTACAGCGTCGTACTGTTTGGCGAGCACGGCCGGCGCTGGCGTATCGACCCGACCGCCGTGGAGACGCTGTGCCGCCGCCCCGGCGTCTCGTCGATCCAGATCACCTTCGACGCCGCCAAGCCGCCGGCCGATCACGCCATGCCGCCCGGCGGCTTCCGGCTGGCCATCGTCAACTGCACCAGCCTGAAGATCGGCCGTGCTGTACGCGCGGAACTGCGCCGCCTGTTCCGCTCGGTTCCGCAGGCGTCAGTGTCCAGGGTTCAATGAATGTCGTCGGCCTCGCCCATCGCCCGCTTCAGGGTCTCGACCGTGAAGCCGGGCTGCTTGGCCGCGTTGAGGATGACCGCCTCGCGGCGCGCGATCAGCGCGGCCGCGGCGATCACCTTGTCGGCCATCCCGGCGGGGATGACGACCGCGCCGTGACGGTCGGCGTGCATCAGGTCCCCGGAATTCACCAGCATCCCCGCGACGTTCACCGTGCCGCCGAAATCGACCAGGTGCACCCAGGCGTGCGACGGGGCGATCGAGCCCGCCAGCACGAAGAATCCCTCGGCCATCATGTCGATGTCGCGCACGCAGCCATCGGTCACGGTGCCGACGCAGCCGAGCGACTTGTGGACATTGGTCTGCACCTCGCCCCAGAAGGCGCCGTAACCGCGATCCTCGCCGTCAATGTCCTGCATGATCATGATCGAGGGGCGCGGGCCACCTTTCTCGACGTACTCGAAATAGGCGAGGCGCTGGGTCTTCGCCTTGTCCTTGGGCAGCGGGCTCGGCTCCTTCGAGCGGATGGTCGCCGTGCGGGCATGGGCCAGAACCGGCTTCATCTGGGGGAACGGCGCCACCAAAGGCCGGACGGTGAAACCCCTGGCCCGCCGCTCCGGGTTGGTCAGCTCCAGCGCGTTGCAGATCGTCGGCGTGTCGAGGGCCAGCAGGCCGTTGCGCTGGGCGTCGCTGAGGTTGTCGGTCATTGTGCAGGTCTCTCCCCGGATTGAGGGCTGTTCTTATAGCGCACAGGTGCGGAACCCGGCGAACACGTCGCGCCGGTCCGGTGTGAAGAAGTTGCGATACCCGGGCCGCCCGACACGCAGGCTGGTGGCGAAGCAGCCACCGCGCAGCACCTTTCGCGTGCCGAACCAGGGCCGCGAATAGTCTTCATCCGGATCCGGCGAAAAGCCCGCAAAGGGCAGGAAGTCCGACGAGGTCCATTCCCAGGCATTGCCCGACATCTGGCGGCAGCCAAAGGCGCTGTCGCCGGCCGGGCAGGCGCCGACGTCAAGCGCGCGATCGTAAGCGAAATCGAGATTGGCACGGAAGCGTGCCGGCATCTCCTCGCCCCAGGGCCAGCGCCGTCTGATGTCGGCGAGCGTGCGGCCGTCGCTGCTCGGCTCACCCAGGGCCGCCGCCTCCCACTCCGCCTCGCTCGGCAGCCGACGCTTGGCCCAGCGGCACCACGCCTCCGCCTCGTGGAAGTTGACAGATGTCACCGGCGCATCGGCGGCCAGCGCCTCAATCTGGTCGTAACGTCGCCAGGCATATTGCTGATCCTCTTCGACCCAGTAGATCGGCCGCTCGGCCCCGGTCGCTTCGCGCCAGGCCCAGCCGGCCTCGTCCCAAAACTCCCGCCGGCGGTAGCCGCCCTCGGCCACGAAGACCGCAAACTCGAGATTGGTGACGGGTGCGTGGGCGATATGAAAAGGCGCCAATTCAACCGTATGCGCCCATTTCTCGTTGTCGTACACGAAGCCGTCGCGAGGCGAGGCGCCGAGCCGCCAGCGACCACCGGGAACTGCCGCGTCCCCGGGATAGGGGCCGGCACCTTCGGACGCGACGTTGCCCAGATCCGGAGGTTGACTGCCGAGGATCTGCCGGCTGGAGGTCAGCGCCTCAACCTGCATGTCCTCGTGGCGCAGCGCCAGATCGTAGAAATAGCGAGCCTCGTCGCCGAGGTTGCTGCGCTC
>VGEI01000292.1 GCA_016869415.1 Alphaproteobacteria bacterium | reverse complement strand
AATCTCCGCTTCGAAGGCGCTGTCGCTCAGCGCCAGCGAGACCAGACCGGCGGCGAACACGCCGAGCTGGATGCCAAGCACCACCGGCAGGCCGTAATAGACCCACAGCACCAGGACGAGCAGCGGCACCGCGCGCACACCCTCGACATAGATGCGGTTGAAGGCCTGGGCGTAGCGGTTCTTCGAGAGCCCCGGCAGGGCGACGAGTAGGCCGAGCGTCGTCGAACAGGCTATGGCCGCCAAAGACAGTGACAGCGTCGCCCACAGACCCGAGAGCAGGAACTGCAGGTTGGTCTGGCCCTTCGGCGTGAAGGGCATGATGACATACCAGCCCCAGGTATAGGTGCTGTTGCCGCAGCCGCTCAGGACGAGCGCCGCGGCACCGAGCGCCAGGAGGACGGCGCCCCCTCCCCTCTTCATGTCAGCGCCGCATCAGCGTCAGCGCGGCATCCACTTTGCCTCGAGCCGCTCGAAGTAGCCGTCGGCCTTCTTCATCGTCACCCAGGAGTTGAGGAAGTTCAGCCAGACCACGTCGTCCTGGGCCGCCATGTAGGCGAAGGGCCGGCGGTTGCGCGGCTCGTCGCGCGCCGTGATCACCAGCTGGTCGTAGCGCTGCACGAGCTGCGAGGCCTCGACGTTGCTGGTGATGGTCACGTCGGCGCGCCTGGCCATGACCTCCTGGTAGCCGGCGGCCGGCGGCTGCACGGCGACGATCTGCGCCTTGGGGAAGTGCATGCGCGCCTGCTCCTCGAACACCGTGCCGAGGGTCACGGCCACCTTGACGCCGGCCTGGTTGACGTCGCCCCAGGTCTTGAATTTGCCGGCGTTGTCCTTGAGGACGAGCGGCAGCGTGCCGGCCTCGGTATACGGCAGGGTGAAGCCGACGGTGCGGGCGCGCGCCATGTTCATCGACGAGCCGCCCATGAAGATGTCGTACTTGTTGGAGACGACGCCGGCGATCAGCGTCGGCCATTCGGCCTGCACGAACTCGACCTTCACCCCCATGTCCTTGGCCAGCTCCTCGGCGGCCTCGACGTCGAAGCCCTTGAAGGAGTTGGTCGCCGGATCGCGGACCGACATCGGGTTGAAATCGCCGGTGGTCCCGACGCGGATCGAGCCGCGCTCCAGGATCTGGTTGAGACGCGACTTGGTCTGCGCCTGCGCCGCACTGGTGGCGGCAACGGCCAGGAACAGCACGGGAAGAAGAAACTTTCGCAACATGGGAACCCCTCTCCAGAAAGAATTGAACGGCGTTGACGGTCTATTGACGATAGGCGAAGGCTTTGTCGAAGCGGCCGACGATGTACTCGCCGCACGACACCGGCGGATAGCGGGGAGCCTCGCCCGGCTTCACGCAGGCGGGCAGAACCTCGATCAGCGTGTCGTAATCGGGATCGAAGAACACGGCGATCGAGTAGCGGGCCCGGCCGGAGGTGTTGACCACGCGATGCGGCGTCGAGCTGAACACGTCGTTGGTCCAGCGGGCCAGCAGGTCGCCGATGTTGATCACGAAGGTGCCGGGGATCGGCGGTGCGGCGATCCACTCGCCGGCCCGGTTGCGCACCTGCAGGCCGCCGTTCGCATCCTGCGACAGGATGGTCAGGCAGCCGTAATCGGTATGGGCGGAAACGCCGAACTGCCTGGCCCCGAGATCGGGCGGCTGCGGCGGATAGTAGAGGATGGAGCCGCGCGCCAGCGGCTTGCGATAGCGCTCGACGAAGAAATTCTCCGGCAGGGCGAGCGACAGCGCGATGGCGCGCAGCAGCGTCCGGCCCACGCCGTCGATCGCCGCGTAGTAGCGGTCGAGCGCTGCCTTCATCTCCGGCAGGTCGGCGGGCCAGACATTGGGCCCCATGAGCTTCTTGCCCGATCGCACGTCGGGGTCGCTCTCCGGCAGGTCGAGGCCGAAGATGAAGCTCTCCTTGAGGTCGGGCCTGGCGCTTTCGTACATCTTCGCTTCGCCGACCTTGAGGAAGCCGCGATGCCGGGCGTTGATCCTGACAAGCTGCTTCTCGGCCTCGGAGCGGGCGAAGAACCGCCGCGAGATGTCATAGGCCGCCTCGACGATTTCGGCCGGCACGCCATGGCCGGAGACGTAGAAGAAGCCGACCTCGGTCGAGGCGCGCCGGATCGCCGCCGCGACCGGCGACAGGCCCGCCGACATGTCGACCACGGGGATCTCGGTGAATTCCACCTGGCGCGCGGTGGCGTAGGCCATCACACATGCTCCCAGTCGCGCACGCTGCCGGTGTTGGGCGGCGACAGGCCGAGCACGTCGCCCGCCGTGGTCACGCCGAGGCCGTTGAGCAGGCGGTTCGAGTAGTTGAAATAGGCGCAGACCTGGTTGGCTTCGAAGATCTCCGCGTCGTCGCAGCCGGCTGCGCGGGCCGCCTCGACATCGGCTTTCTCCATCCTGCCCGGCGCTTCGGTCAGCTTGCGCACATAGCGCAGCAAGGCCAGCTCGCGGCCGGTGAAAGCATCTTCCGGCCTGCCGGCGGCAAGCGCGGTGTAGATCGCCTCGGCCCTCGTCTTGTCCTTCAGCAGCCGCGACAGGCCGGCGAAATGGTGGGCGACGCTGTAGTCGCAGCGATTGGTCAGGCTGGTATAGATGCCGAGGCATTCGAGGAACCACACCGGCAGCGTGTTGCCGGTGTGGTGGAGCACGCTTTTATAGAGCGCGCTGTGCCCCTCCATGGTGTGCGGCCGCAGGCTGTGCACCTTCATCACGTTGTCGATGGCGTCGTTCGGCCCCTTGACGCGGTCGTAGAGCGTCCGCAGGTAGCCCTCCGATTCCGCGTATTGGATCATCCGGATCCAGGCAGTCATGACGGTCCTCGTGTGCCGGTCAATCGGGGGGGAAACGCTGCGGCGGCCGGGCGAACAGGCGGCGTACCATGGGCTCGAACGTGCCGAGCGGCAGCGCGTCATAGGACGCATCCATCGCGTTCTGATCGTAGCGGGCGACGAAGCGGGCGGTCCACTCGAAGCTGGCATGGCCGCGCCAGCGCTCACGCGCGTCACGGTCGACCCGGGGGTCGCCGACCATGTGATAGTCCTGGAACACCTGGTGGTGGAGCAGCATCCAGTGGTTGGTTGCCGAGATATAGGGCCGGAGCAGCGCCGCCGCGACCGCGCCATGCGCCGTCGGCGAGGCGACGAAGCCGATATCGTGCAGCAGCGCCACGACCACGGTTTCCTCGTCCAGCCCGTCGCGCAGCGCCATAGTCGCCGACTGCAGGCAATGGCGATAGTTGTTCACGGGATAGCCGAATGACGGGTCGTCGGCCGAGCCGGCCAGCATGCGCAGGACATCGGCGGCCTGACGCTCGGCAAAATAGACGATGCGCTGGCGCTCGAGCACGGCCAGCTCGGCAGCCGTGTACTCTTCCAGGCTCGGGCCTTCGACATAGGCCCAGTTGGGGTCCGCGAGCGGGGTGCGCCCCTGCAGGTCTGTCTTGCCGGTCAAATTGCCCTCTCGGTTGACGACCGATGCAGTATGATCGAAGTCACGCACGGGGGTAAAGAACGACCGTTTCATGCTGCTGCAACTGAGTTCCTGGCCCGAGATCGACGCCTATCTCAAGCGTTCGACCGGCATCCTCATCCCCATCGGCTCGACTGAGCAGCACGGCCCGACCGGCCTGATCGGCACCGACGCGCTGTGCGCCGAGACGGTGGCCAGGGGCGTAGGCGAAGCGGCCGAGGCGCTGGTCGCCCCGACCATCAGCGTCGGCATGGCGCAGTTCAATCTCGGCTTCGCCGGCTCGATGACCCTGCGGCCGTCGACGCTGATGGCCGTCGTCCAGGACTATGTGAAGGGCCTCGCTCGCGCCGGCTTCGAGCGCTTCTATTTCGTCAACGGCCACGGCGGCAACCTCGCCCCGCTGCGCACCGCCTTCCAGGAAATCTACGCCGAGCAGAGCCTGTTGCCCGGCGCCAACACGACGATCCGCTGCCGGCTCAAGAGCTGGTGGGAGGGTCCCGCCGCCAACGCGCTGCGCAAGCAGCTCTACGGCACCTGGGAGGGCTATCACGCGACGCCCAGCGAGATTGCGCTCATGCAGTTCGCCTACCCCAACCACATCAAGTCGGCGAAACTCGGCCCGCCCGTCGCCGCGGTCAACGACGCCATGATCGAGCATGGTGGCGACAACTACTTCGATGCCGACGATCACCGCCGCCGTTTTCCCGACGGCCGCGTCGGCTCCGATCCCAGCCTCGCCAATCCCGCCGACGGCAAGCGGATCTACGACGCCGCGGTCGCCGACATGACGGCGGACTATCGCGCCTTCCTGGCCGCGTCCTAGACCGGGCACGACCTCGAATGACCTACGACAGGAACCCGCTCGACGGCTTCAGCGTCGAGCGCAGCGACATCTCCTATATCGGTCACGACCTGCAGCGGCCGGAATGCATCCTGGCGGAGCGTGACGGCTCCCTGTGGTCGGCGGATGCCCGCGGCGGCGTCATGCACATCAAGCCCGATGGCACACAGAGGCTGATCACCCAGCGCGCCGAGAGTGGCTTCGCCACCGCGGCCGACGAGGAGACGCGCTTCGTCACCGGCACCTTGCCCAACGGCCTCGCCTTCGCCCGCAACGGCGACATCGTCATCTCCAATTTCGGCACCGACCGGCTGGAGCTGATGACCCGCAGCGGCGAGACCCGCGTGCTGGTCGACACGATCGACGGCGAGCCCATCGGCAAGGTCAATTTCGTGTTGCGCGACAGCCGCGACCGGCTCTGGCTTACCGTGTCGACGCGGGTCAAGAACTGGATGCGGGCCATCAGCCCCACGATCGTCGACGGCTTCATTGCCCTCTACGACAAGGGCCAGCTGCGTATCGTCGCCGGCGGCTTCCACTTCACCAACGAGATCCG
>VGEI01000291.1 GCA_016869415.1 Alphaproteobacteria bacterium | reverse complement strand
GCACCGGAGGCGCGGGCGATCGGCACCCAGATCTTTGTCTCTTCCTCGATGAACTTGACGAAAGCGGCGGGGTCGAGCGGCTCCGGATCGATGGCGTCGCGAGCCAGGCGCTGCCGGATGTCGGGCAGGGCCAGCGCCTTGATCACCTCGGCGTTGAGCTTCTTCACGATGGGCTCGGGTATCCCTGCCGGGCCGGAGAGCGAGAACCAGGTGACGGTGACCAGCTCGGGGAAGCCGAGTTCGGTGTAAGTCGGCACATCGGGATAGTCGGGCAGGCGCTTGGGAGAGCTCACCGCCAGCGCCCGGATGGTGCCGGCCCGGATGTGCTCGGATGCCGTGGTCAGAGTGAACGAGCCCGAGGGGATCTGGTTGCCGACGATGTCGCCGACGGCCTGGCCGGCTCCGCGATACGGTACGTGCTCCATCCTGAACCCGGCGCGCTGCTGCAGCAGCTCGGCGACCAGGTGGCCGTGCGTACCGATCCCCGGTGTGGCGTAGCTTAGCTTGCCGGGACTCGTCTTGCCGTAGGCGATGAACTCGGCCAGCGTCCTGGCCGGCGTCGGATTGCTCACTACCAATACGTCCGGCGGCCCGCCGAACAGGGCGATGTGGGTGAAGTCCTTGATCGGGTCGAAGCCGAGATTGGGATTGAGCGCTGGCGCCACGACATGCGAGGCCACGCCGGAGACGACCAAGGTGTAGCCGTCAGGCACTGCGCGGGCGACCATCTCGGACCCGATCAGGCCGCCGGCGCCCGGCCGGTTCTCGACCACGAACTGCTGCCCCAGCGCGTCGGTCAGCTTGATGGCGACCAGCCGACCGAGCGTGTCGGCGGTGCCGCCGGGAGCGAACGGCGCGATGATCTTGACGGGCTTGGCCGGCCACTCCTGAGAAGCGGCCGGGACGGCGCCCAGCGCGAGCAAGACTGCCGCGATCGCGAACCCGTGGCGCATGGTTTCCTCCAAGTACGGACTATGCCACGCCGATCCGTGGCGGGAGAACACGCTTAGGCTTACAGGCCGGCAGCGATCTTGGCCAGCGCGTCCCGGCCGGCCAGCATGTCGTCGAGCGAGCCGAAGGCGTTCATGTAGTGGCCGCGATAGCCGGCCCCCTCGATGCGCTGGAACATCTTCTTAAAGTCGATATTGCCTTTGCCGATCTGCAGGTGCTGCTCCTTGTCACCCTTGTTGTCAGCCAGGCGGACCTCGCCCAGGCGCTTCATGTCGAGCGCGTCGATGTGCCCGTCGATGCCTCCAGGTACCAGATGCGCGTGATTGACCGTGAACGACCAGCCGACGGCCGGTGATTGGATGGCGTCGAAGAAGGTCTTACATTCCTCGAGATTGTAGACGAGGTAATGGACCTCGGCGTCGTCCGGCTCCTTGTTCAGGTTCTCAAGAAGAAGTTTCGCGCCTTTCTTTTCGGCATAGTCGCCGGCCCGCTTGAGTCGTTCGATGCCGGCTGCCACACGCGCCTTGTAGTCGCCGCCAAAATGATAGCCGCCATGGACGGTGATCCACCCGGCGTTGAGGCGCTTGGCGATGTCGATGTACTTGCGCAGGTACTGGTCGGCGGCTTCGGCCATGATCGGAGAGGTCTCGGCGACGTTGACGGCCGAGAGCGTGTGCAGGCCGAGGTGGATGCCGTGCTTCTCCAGAGCTGCACGGATCGGCTTGGCGCGTTCCTCGGTATCGAAGGAAAGCAGCTCCCTGTCGAGCTCGCTATCGATGTGCATCACCCCGTGCTTCGCTGCCCAGGCGATGCCGTCCTCCAGGCGAATTTTGCTGCTGAGGTCGATGCCGATGCGGTCCTTCAAGTTCATGTTGTCGTCCGTCTTGTGAGTGCTCAGGCGGCCTTGCCGCGCCGGCCGTCGGTGCGCAGCGCATCGATGCGGTCCCAGTCCAAGGTTACGCCCAGGCCGGGGCCGTTCGGTACTTTGATGAAGCCAGAACTGGGCTGCAGATCCTCCCGGATGATGTCGATCGTCGTGCCCATGGGACGCATGGAGCCGATCTCGCAGGGGAAGACGAGGTTGCGCGCCGTCGCCGCCATGTGGGACTCCGCCGCGCCCGCCAGACCCATCTCGAAGACATGGCCGAGCACGGCGGCGAGTCCGGCAGCCTCGATCATGGCGACGATGGCCAGCGCTCCGTCGAGCCCGTGCTTGGTGACCTTGACCTTCATCCGGTCGGCGGCTTGCAGGCGGATGACGTTCATGGCGTCCACGGGAGTCGCGACCATATCGTCGGTCATCAGCGGCACGCCGATGTTACGCTTCACTTCGGCCATGCCCAGGACGTCATAGCGCGGCAGCGGCTGCTCAACATGCTCGATGTCGAGCCGTTCGATGGCGCGCACCAGACGGATACAGTCGGCCGGGCGGTAGTGGTCGTTGGCGTCGACGCGGAGCTTCACCTTCGGGCCGATAGCTTCGCGTACCGCCTCGACGCGGGCAATGTCTGCCTCGACCGTCTCGCCGACTTTTATTTTGATCGCGGTGAATCCCGCCTTGGCCTCTTCCGCCGAGATGCGGGCCATCTCATCAGGCGAGGCCATGCCGACCACTGGCCCGATCACCGGCACCTGGTCGAGGGCACGGCCGCCCAGCAGTACGGAGACCGGCGCACCGAGCAGCTTGGCCTGAAGATCGAAGAGTGCATTGTTGACCGCCGCCTTGGTCCAGATGCGGCCCTTGAGCAGAGCCTCTACCCTTGCCATCGCCGCGCGTCGGTCATTCGCCGATGCACCGGTCAGCGCCGGAATGACGTAGCGGTGGACAGCACCCATCACCTCTTCCGGGAACTCCTCCGGCTTTCCTGGCGGGGCGCAGACGATTTCCGCGTTGCCTTCGACCCCGCGGTCACAAACCAATCGCAGGATGACGGAGGTATGCACGGCCGTCTGGCCTTCGGAGATGCGGAAGGGCCGGGGCCCGGTGACGTTGACGGGAATTGCGTCGACGGCAACGATCTTGGGGTTGTTCATGTGCTCAGGCGCCCGGCATCTCGATCCGGCGGTTGCGCATGAACAGCGCTGTCAGTGTCGGTACCGCGATGGCGAGGAGGGCGCAAGCCAGCAGCACCGCGGCGATCGGGCGCGAGATGAAGATCATGCCGCTGCCGTGCGACAGGGTGAGGGACTGGCGCAGCGTGTTCTCGAACAGCGGCCCGAGAACCAGGCCGAGCACCATGGGTGCCGCCGGCCAGTCGTAGTGCTTCATCAGCCAGCCGAGCACGCCGAAGCCCAGCATGATCCAGGCATCCTCGACGCTGTTGGAGTTCGAGATGGCGCCGGTCAGGCAAATGGCAATGATCGGCGGGTAGATCCAGCTATAGGGAATCTGCAGCAAGCGCGCGAACACGCCGGCAAGCGGCAGGTTCATCACCAGCAGGATGACATTGCCGATATACATGCTGGCGATCACCGCCCAGACGAGGCCGGAATTGGTGGTGAACATCTCGGGGCCTGGGCGCAGACCGAACATGATCAGGGCGCCGAGCATCACGGCGGTGGTGTTGGAGCCGGGTACGCCGAGCGAGAACATGGGCACCATGGCGCCGGCCGAGGCGGCGTTGTTGGCGGACTCGGGCCCGGCCACGCCTTCGATAGCGCCCTTGCCGAAACGTGAGGGGTCCTTAGCCATCTTCTTCTCGACGATGTAGCCGCAGAAGGAGGCGATAGTCGCACCCGCCGCTGGCAGGATGCCGATCAGGAAGCCGATACCTGTGCCGCGCAGGATGGCCATTCGCGCCTGGCGCCATTCCTCGCGGTTGGGCAGCACGCGGCCGAGATGGAGGATCGGCTTGGCCGCCGGCATGCCGGTGGTGGCCAGCACCTCTCCCAGGCCGAAGAGGGCGACGGCCAGGACGATGAAATCCACACCGTCGAACAGCCAGAGCTGGTCGAAGGTGAAGCGCGGCACACCGACCTGCGGGTCGATGCCGATCGAGCCGATGATCAGTCCGGCGACGCCGGTGGTCAGCCCCTTGAGGACCGAGCCGCCGACCGCGGCGAGCGCCGTCAGCCCGAGGGCGACAAGTGCGAAGTATTCCGGCGGGCCGAAGGCGAGGGCCACCAGCGCCAGCGGTGGGGCGAGCAGCATCAGCCCGAGCGTGCCCAGGGTCCCGGCAATGAAGGAGCCGATAGCCGCGACGCCCAGGGCGACGCCGCCGCGGCCCTGCTGCGCCATCTGGTGTCCGTCGATGGCGGTCATCACCGACGTCGACTCGCCCGGTACGTTGATCAGAACCGAGGTCAGCGTGCCGCCGTATTGGGCACCGTAATAGAGCCCGGCGAACATGATGATGGCGCCGGTCGGGCTGGCCCCGAAGGTCAGGGGCAGGAGCAGGGCGATCGCGGCCGAGGGGCCGATACCTGGCAGCACACCGATGATCTGGCCGAGGACGACCCCCAGAATGCACATCAGGAGATTGGCCGGCGTAACCGCCGTGGCAAAGCCCTGCATCAGGTTGAACAACGCGTCCACGGTTCAGCTCCCCCGAGTCACACGCCCAGGGGGCCGGTCGGCAGCGGCACGCGCAGCCAGACCTTGAAGATGAGGAGCAGCACTGCCGTGGTGGCGGCCGCGACGATAGCCGATTTCAGCGGCGGCAGCCGCTCGACCGCCGCGAAGAGGAACAGCAGCAGCAGGAAGATCGAGGGGCCGAACCCGGCAACCTCAAGCCCGAGAATGCCGCCCGCCAAGGCAGCAAGAACGACCAGCGGCTTGCCGATCGGCAATTCCGCGGCCATCGCTTTCTGCCGCACGAGATTGACGACGATCGTCGCCGACAGCCCGACGAGGATCACGCCGTACCAGAAGGGCACGAAGCCCGACTGCGGCGCGAAACCCTGCCAGAACGGCATGCCGAAGGCAGTGACGATCCAG
>VGEI01000290.1 GCA_016869415.1 Alphaproteobacteria bacterium | reverse complement strand
TTCCACTAAGGTGCTGATCTAAAAATCAATTCAGAAGCACCACGCCGACGTTGAGCGCAACCGCCAAGCTCACCCAGGCCAGATAGGGCAGCATCAGACCTGCGGCCCAGCGATCATGCTGCGCGAAGACCCGAATGCTCCAGGCGATGGCAGCCCACAGCAGCAGCACATCGACCAGGGCGAGGTCAGGCCGGCGCCAGCCGAAGAAAAGCTGCGACCAAGCCGCGTTCAGGCCGAGCTGTAACCCGAAGACCAACAGCACCTGCCGCCCCTGCCCACTCGCGGCACCGCACCAAGCACGCCAAGCGGCATAGGCCATCAACACGTAGAGGATCGTCCAGACCGGACCGAAGACGGCGTTCGGCGGCGTGAACCACGGCTTCTCCAGGGTGGCGTACCAACCGGGTATCGCCGGAACCGTCACCGCCGAGCCGAGCGTGCCAACAACGGCAACCGTGCCCAGCAGCGCGACGAGCACGGCGAGTTCGGACCTCGAGCCAGGGGCGGTCATGGTTGATCTGTTTGCGGCCGTGGCACCCCTCCGCACCAACAAGAAAGGCGGGCCTGCGGGCCCGCCCCTGTTGCCGCGGCGGCGGTGAGGTTACTGCAACACGCCGAGAATATCGGACTCCTTCATGATCATCAGCTCTTCGCCGTCGATCTTTACCTCGGTACCCGACCACTTGCCGTAGAGAATCGTGTCGCCCGCCTTGACGCCCATCGGCGTCAACTTGCCGTTTTCGTCGCGGGTGCCGGCGCCGCAGGCGATGACCTTGCCCTGCATCGGCTTCTCCTTGGCCGTGTCGGGGATGATGATCCCACCTTTGGTCTTGGTCTCGCTGTCCAGCGGCTTGACGAGAACTCGGTCGTGCAACGGTCGAAACTTGATCGCCATGAGGCCTCCAGAAATTCTCTACCTTCGTTTAAAGGGCGCGGCGCTGGACTGTCAACGCCGCGCCCCAAACAAACGCTCTACTTCACCCGCACGTAGCGCAGCGGGAAGAAATTGTCGGCAAGCTGGGTGAGCTCGATGTTGTCGCGCGCCGCCCAGACCACCGCCTGCTGGTGCAGCGGGATGTGGCCGAAATTCTCCTTATGGATCTTGTGTGCCTCGACGATCATGGCGTCGCGCTTGGCCTTGTCGGTCTCCTGCTCGATCTTGTTGGCCAGCTCGTCGAACTCCTTGCTCGAGTGGTTGCCGAGGTTGAAGCCACCCTTGCCGCCGCCACGCGTCTGCATGATCTGCTCGAAGACGTTGTGCACGTCGTAGGTGGCGCCTGGCGTCCAGCCGAGCATGAAGAAGCTGGTGTTGTAGCCGGGCCCGAGCACCTTGGCGAAGTAGCGGGCTCGGGTCTGAGCCAGCAGGTTCACCTTGACGCCGATCTGCGAGAGCATGGCCACGACCGCCTGACAGATCGCCTCGTCGTTGACGTAGCGGTCGTTCGGGCAGTCCATCTCGACCTCGAAGCCGTTCGGATAACCGGCGTCGGCCAGCAGCTTCTTGGCGCCCGGGATGTCGACCGGGTAGCGGTTGTTGAGCTCGGCCACGAAGCCGTTGACGCCCGGCGCGATCATCAGGCCGGTCGGCGTGGCCTGACCGCGCATGATACGGGTCTTGATCGCCTCGGCGTCGATCGCCTGATAGAAGGCCTGGCGGACACGCCTGTCCTTAAAGGGATTCTTACCCTTGACGTTCGAAGAGAGCAGCTCGTCGCGCATCTGGTCGAAGCCGAGGAAGATGGTGCGGAACTCCGGCACCTGATGGATCTTGACGCCCGGAGAGTTGCTGAGGCGGGCCGTGTCCTGCGGCGGCACCTCGTACATCATGTCGATCTGCCCGGAGAGCAGGGCGGCGACGCGCGTCGCCGGATTGCTGATCACCGAGAACTCCACCTGGGTCAGGTTGTGCTCAGGTTTGCCCCACCAGTTGGGGTTCGGCACCAGCACGGTCTTCACGTCCGGCTCGCGGCTGCGCAGCATGAACGGGCCGGTTCCCATGGCGTTGCGCGTGGCGAAGTTCTCTTCGTTCTTCGTCAGGTCGGCAGAGCGCAGAGAGTTGTTCTTCTCGGCCCAAGCCTTCGACATGATGGCGATCTGCATCAACTTGTCGGCCATCACGGGATCGGGGTATTTGGTCACGACATCGACGGTCATGTCGTCGACCTTCTTCACCTCCTGCACGGAGACAAAGTGGCCGCGCATATTCGAGCCCTCGCCGTTGGCGCGGTTCAGCGAGAACACCACGTCATCGGCGCTGAAAGCCGAGCCGTCGTGCCACTTGACGTTGGGCCGCAGCTCGAAACGCCACACCGTTGCCGAAGGCTGGGACCACTTGATCGCCAGCGCCGGCTCGAGTTTCAAGTTCTTGTCCCGCTGCAGCAACGGCTCATAGACGTTGTGCATGAAGGTCAGCAGGAACGTCTCGTTCCGTGCGTACGGATCCATCGAGTTGACGTCGCCGGCGTTGGCCCAGCGGAACGTCTTGGCGTCCGCCGGCGCCGCCAAAGCGGTCGCCGCGGCCAACACCAGAGCGCTGACAGTGAAACGCATACCCCTTCTCCCTGCCGTTCTAGGGCGCACCGACATGCCGCAATTGGCGGCGGCGATGGCCTCCCGTTGATTTCCGGTAAAATCATGCCCTGCGGGCGGACTGCCCTCAAGGGGCAAGTCGGAGTCAGCGCCGCCCGGCCTGCCGATGCTCGAAGCGTGCCCGGTCCGCCGGATCGAGGCTCACGGTCAGACGCGTACCGTCGTCGGAATCCCGGCGCGTGAGCACTTCGCCGTGCCGGTAAAGCCAGGCCAGCGCTGCGCCATCGGCTGGGCCGACCGTGACGTCGATCACCTCGCGTGCCGCGGCCAGCAGATCGTCGAGACGCCGCAGGAGGAGCTCGCAGCCCTCCCCGTCTAGAGCCGAGAGCAGGATCCGATCCGGATCGCGCAAGGCCTGATTGGTGATGCTGTCACGCGCCTCAGGTGTCAGAAGGTCTGCCTTGTTGAGGATCTCGAGCACCGGCTGCGCCGCCTTGCCGTCCGTCGCCTCCGGCCCGATGCCTAGGTCCGCCAGGACCGCCATCACGTCGCCGCGCTGGGCTTCGCTGTCAGGATGGGAAATGTCCCGGACATGGAGAACGATATCAGCCCCCTGCACCTCCTCCAGAGTGGCGCGAAACGCGGCCACCAGATCGGTAGGCAGATCGGAGATGAAGCCCACCGTGTCAGAGAGGATGACATTGCGCCCCGACGGCAGCTTGAGCGCCCGCATGGTCGGATCGAGAGTGGCAAACAGCATATCGGCCGCCAGCACGCGGCCCTCGACGAGCCGGTTGAAGAGCGTCGACTTGCCGGCGTTGGTGTAGCCGACAAGCGCCACCACCGGATATGGCACGCGCTGGCGCGCCTTGCGATGCAGGCCGCGCGTCCGCCGCACGCCTTCCAGCTCACGCTTGAGCTGTACGATGCGCTCGCCCAGCAGCCGGCGGTCGGATTCGAGCTGCGATTCACCGGGGCCGGCGAGGAAGCCGAAGCCGCCGCGCTGGCGCTCCAGGTGGGTCCAGGTACGCACCAGACGGCTGCGCTGGTAGGTCAGCTGGGCCAACTCCACCTGCAAGCGGCCTTCGGCGGTGCGGGCACGGGCGGCGAAAATTTTCAAGATTAGCCCCGTGCGGTCGATGACCTTGCAGCTCCAGGCGCGCTCGAGATTGCGCTGCTGCACCGGTGACAGGGTGCCGTCGACCAGAACGACCTCAACATGCTCGGCGGCGATGAAGCCCTTCCACTTCTCTACCGTACCCTGGCCGAGCAGCGTCGACGGCCGATACTCCGTCAGACGGGCAACCTCGGCGCTGACGATCTTCAACTCAAGGGCGCGAGCGAGCCCGACAGCCTCATCGAGGCGCATCTCGGGCGCGCGCGCGCCCTCCTCCCGCCGGCGCAACACCGGATGAAGGACCAGGGCGCGCCCTGCGGGCGCCGGAACGGGGGCGTCCGGGCTCTGCGCCCGTCGACGGCTGCGTTTCGCCGCGTCGGCCTTGTTGCGGGGCTCAGCCGTCGGCGCCTTCCTTGTCGCCCTCGAAGAGCTGGATCGGGCCGCTCGGCATCACGGTCGAGATCGCATGCTTGTAGACCAGCTGCGAGTGGCCATCACGGCGCAGAAGGACCGAGAAATTATCGAACCAGGTGACGATGCCCTGGAGCTTCACGCCGTTGACCAAGAAGATGGTGACCGGGGTCTTGTTCTTGCGGATGTGATTGAGGAACACATCCTGGACGTTCTGAGACTTTTCCGTCATTGCTTTTATCCTTTTGTTTTGGAGCCCGATTTCAGGCTCGAGACGGCCCCTTGGACGGGACCCATCGCGACCGACGCTGCCGCTGCGACGCCTTACTATCTAAGGCACCAGAGGACAATTTACAGGTCCCGCAGCATAGCTCCAAGCCGGTTTAGGTCCGGCACTGCGATTTTCGGCGGAAATGCCTGAAACTCTGCAAAATCAATCTCTTTGGGAGTCACCAAGACCGGCACACAGCCGGACGCGTAGGCGCACTCCATGTCGATCCCGGTATCGCCGATGAACCAGATCGAGCTATCGGCCCCCAGCCCCGCCGGCTCGAGCGCCATGACCACCGGGTCGGGCGCCGGTTTGTCGCGTTTGGCGTCTGTGGCGCCGACGATTCGGCCGAAATGCCTGCTCCAGCCGAGGTGATCCGCCTCGCGCCGCAGCGCCGTGCCGTTTTTGTTGCTGACGACGCCCAGATAGGTCCCAGCGCCCGCGAGCTCAGTCAGCAATTCGCCCGCGCCCGGCAGCGCCTCGAGCGTCTCGATGTGCCTGGTGGCGAAGCGCCGATAGAATATGTCATGCGCCTCTGGCCAGCGCGCCCCGAACATCGCGGGAAAG
>VGEI01000289.1 GCA_016869415.1 Alphaproteobacteria bacterium | reverse complement strand
GGCGCCGCCGGCCACCATGACATCGGCATCGCCGAGCTGGATGAGACGCGTCGCGTCGCCGATGGCATGCGCACCTGTCGAGCAGGCCGTGACCACCGAATGGTTCGGGCCCTTGAAGCCGTAGCGGATCGAGACCTGGCCCGAAGCCAGGTTGATCAGTGCCGCGGGGATGAAGAACGGGCTCACCCGCCGCGGCCCCTTCTCGATCAGAATCTGCGAGGTCTCATAGATCGTCTGCAGGCCGCCGATGCCCGAGCCGATCAGCACGCCGGTGCGCTCCCGCCCCTCGTCGTCGGTAGGCTTCCAGCCGGAATCCTCGACCGCCTGCACCGCCGCGATGATACCGAAGACGATGAAGTCGTCCATCTTCTTCTGGTCCTTGGGCGGGACCCAGTCGTCGGCATTGAACAGGCCGGACGAGGTCTCGCCGCGCGGCACCTGGCCGCCGATCTTCGCCGGCAGGTCGGAGACGTCGAAGCTCTGGATGGAGCGCAAGCCGGATTCGCCGGCAACCAGTTTGTCCCAGGTGGGCTTCACGCCGCAGGCAAGCGGCGTCACCATTCCGAGACCCGTGACAACGACACGTCGGCTCATGGTCTTCCCTCGATCATCGAATCATCGAATCGATGTTCGGCACCGCGCGCGGCGCGGCCGTAGCGTCTTACTTGTTGCGGGATTCGATGAACCCGATGGCGTCCTTGACGGTGGTGATCTTCTCCGCCGCGTCATCGGGAATCTCGCAGCCGAACTCTTCCTCGAAGGCCATCACCAGCTCGACCGTGTCCAAGCTGTCGGCGCCCAGATCGTCCACGAAGCTCGCATTCTCCGTGACCTTGGCTTCGTCGACTCCCAGGTGTTCGACAACGATCTTCTTGACGCGTTCTGCGACGCTGCTCATCGGCAAGGACCTTTCCGCTGGATGGCTGACAAACTGATTTTATTCATGGGCTTGGCCACGCCCGCCGGCCGTTCTAATGCGGCCGAAACCGCCGGTGGGGTAGCACAATTCGTGCTGCATGACTAGCAACCCGCCGGCCGCCGGGCAAGCCCCTAGCGGTAACGTTTCTCCTCAGATCATGGCCATGCCGCCGTTAACGTGCAGGGTCTGGCCGGTGACGTAGGCCGCCTCGTCGCTGGCCAGGTAGACGACCGCCGCCGCCACGTCGGCCACAGCACCAAGCCGGCCCGCGGGAATGGCGGTCAGCAGCCTGGCCTTCTGCTCCTCGTTGAGCGCCTCGGTCATCGGCGTGGCGATGAAGCCGGGGGCCACGCAGTTGACCGTGATGCCGCGCGAGGCGACCTCGGCCGCCAGGGCCTTCGACATGCCGATCATGCCGGCCTTGGCCGCGGCGTAGTTGGCCTGGCCGGGATTGCCGGTGACGCCGACGATCGAGGTGATGCCGACGATGCGGCCGCCGCGCCGCTTCATCATGCCGCGCAGGGCGCTGCGCGCCAAGCGGAAGCCGGCCGTGAGATTGACGTCGAGAACCTTCTGCCAGTCCTCGTCCTTCATGCGCAGCGCCAGCGTGTCGCGCGTCAGCCCGGCGTTGTTGACCAGGATGTCGACCTGGCCCAGCGCCGCCTCCGCGTCCTTGAAGAGCTTGTCCGTCGCCGCCGCGTCGCCCAGATCCCCCGGCGTCACGACGGCGTTGTCGCCGATCTCCAACTTCAGCTTTTCCAGCGCCTCGACCCGCGTGCCGGAAAGCGCCACACGCGCCCCCTGCCGGGCCAGGGCCTTGGCGATCTCGCCGCCGATGCCACCCGACGCGCCGGTGACCAGCGCGTGCTTGCCTGCCAACGAAAACATGAGG
This sequence comes from Alphaproteobacteria bacterium, assembly GCA_016869415.1. Lineage (GTDB taxonomy): Bacteria > Pseudomonadota > Alphaproteobacteria > CACIAM-22H2 > CACIAM-22H2 > VGEI01. The sequence continues at coordinate 3,087 of VGEI01000289.1, read as the reverse complement.
CTCCTCTGCGATGCAGTTCAGAAATAGGCGATCAGGCGGCCGCCGGCGAGCACGCCGAGCCAGAGCCCCATCGAGACCAGCGCCCCGTTGCGTGCGGCACCCGGTGCAACACCGTTCGCCCAGGACGAAACGCTACGCCACGGACCGAAATGGAAGAGAATCATGTTGAGGCCGGCGAGCACGATCAGGCCCATCTTGACCTGGAACGACGGATTCTCGGCGATCGACGTCGCCTCGGTAACGAACAGCAGAAGACCCATGGGCACGGCGATGGAAAAACCCAGCCAGGCCACCCGCAGCAGCAGCCGCGCCGCCGCCTCGAGCGGAATGCCGCGGCCGAAGCCCAGGACGCGCAAATCGAAGGCGACGATCGAGCCGACGAGGATCGAGAAGCCCATGATGTGCAGGGTCTCGACCGTGGGGTAGAGCATCAGCGACTGGCGCATGGCCTCGCCGACCGCGCTCATCTCCAGCGCGTGCAGGAAGCCTCCGCCCTCGCCGCCATGCTCCATCGGCTTAGCGCAGCTCGACCGTCTTGCCGTTGAGGGAGATGCGCTCGGCCCGCATCTCCTTCGGATCGGTCTTGTTCGGATAGCCGACGACCGTGCAGGTGTCGCCGACCTTGAAGGCGGACTCGCCGAGCCCGCGATTGTCCATGCGGAAAGGCGGCGCCAGGGTGCACAGCCATTCCTTGTCCGGCGTGGTCAGCACCAGCTCGCCGTGCGGATTGATGTACTTGTAGGACTTGATGGTGCCGGTGAGGTTCAGCACCTTGGTCGAATCGTAACCGCCCCAGCCGTGATGGGCGCGTGCCGCCCCAGCCCAGCCAAGGGACGCAAGCGTCGCGATACCGGCGGTGACCTGGCGGCGTGACATGCGGGTCATGGATCGCCTCCTTGGAGAGATCGCAGTCTACAGCGTCTTGGCGAAAGCTTCGATATCGGCCGGGCCGTTGACGGCAACGCCGCTGAGCTCGCCGTCGATGCGCCTGGCCAGGCCGGTCAGCACCTTGCCCGCCCCCAGCTCGACCAGCGTCGTCACCCCCTGCCCCTTCATGTAGAGGCAGCTCTCGCGCCAGCGCACCATCGCCGTCACCTGCTTCACCAGCAGGTCGCGGATGGTCGCCGGATCGCTGACCGAGGCGGCGGTGACGTTGGCCACCAGCGGCACGAGCGGCGGGGCCATGGTGGTGCGCTCCAGCGCCTCGGCCATGGCGTCGGCCGCCGACTTCATCAGCGCGCAATGAAAGGGGGCGCTTACCGGCAGCAGGATGCCGCGCTTGGCGCCTTTGGTCTTGGCGATCTCCACGGCGCGCTCGACCGCCGCCTTGGCGCCGCTGACCACGACCTGGCCGGGCGCGTTGTCGTTGGCGGTCTGCACGACCTCGTCCTGGCCCTCTGGATTCTTCGTGGCGTCCCTGGTCACCGCCTGTGCGGCTTCGAGATCGAGGCCGAGCAAGGCCGCCATGGCGCCCGTACCCACCGGCACGGCCTTCTGCATCGTCTCGCCGCGCAGGCGCAGCAGGCGGGCAGTGTCGGCCAGCGAGAAGCTGTGCGACGCCGCCAGCGCCGAGTATTCGCCGAGCGAGTGGCCGGCGACGAATTTCGCGTGCTTGCCGAAATCGAGCTTGGCTTCCTTCTCCAGCACCCGCGCCACCGCCACGCTCACCGCCATCAGCGCCGGCTGGGCGTTGGCGGTCAGCACCAGCTCGCTCTCCGGCCCTTCGAACATGATCTTCGACAGTTTGTGCTTGAGCGCCTCGTCGACCTCCTCGAAGACCTCGCGCGCCGCGGCAAAGGCCGCGGCCAGCTCGCGGCCCATGCCGACGGCCTGCGATCCCTGGCCCGGAAAGACGAATGCGCGCGTCATGCGGATACCCCTCGAAGAAAAAGCCGGCGTCGCTTAAGCGCCCGCCACCGGCCTGTCAAGGCGAGCCGCCGACAGCCGACATCGAGATGGGCATTCACAGACATTATGTCCAGAGTGGGTGAAAAATTTTTCTCAATAAAATAAGGCAAAATCAATGCCTAATTAGACACATTGGACACAATTGCACATAGAAACACCAAGACTTATCAATAGTTTGGGCGCGCGAAAACGGGCTTACACATTTTTGACACAATGTGGCGGCGCGTCACTTAGCCGCGTCTGCTAATCGTGCCCCTTAATTGGGGTCGGAGTCGATTTTCGCCCGCTCCCCCGCTACGCTCGTCCGTTCCGCAACCGAGAGAACCATGGCCCGGCCCGCGCGCTATTTCCTGCCCGACCAGCCGCTGCACGTCATCCAGCGCGGCAACAACCGCGGCGCCATCTTCTTCGCCGACGCCGACCGCGAGCGCTATCGCGGCTGGCTGGCCGAGGCCGCCGCCGAATACGGCTGCGCCGTCCATGCCTATGTGCTGATGACCAATCACATCCATCTGCTGGTCACGCCTGCCCGCGCCGACAGCCTGCCGCGCACCATGCAGTCCCTCGGCCGGCGCTACGTGCGCTACGTCAACGACCTCTACCGGCGCACGGGCACGCTGTGGGAGGGCCGCTACCGTGCCGCGCCGATCGACAGCGAGGCGTATTTCCTCTCCTGCTGCCGTTACATCGAACTCAACCCGGTGCGCGCTGGGATAGTGCCGACGCTGGCCGATTACGCCTGGTCGAGCTGGCGGGCGCATGCCGAGGGTGCGAGCGATCCGCTGCTGAGCGAGCACGACCTCTATCGCCGGCTGGGCGCGACCCCAGCCGAACGCCAGGCGGCCTATCGCGCCTTGTGCGACAGCGCCGCCCTCGATCCGGACTTCGTCGAGGCCGTGCGGGCGGCGACGAACGGCGGCTGGGCGCTCGGCGGCGAGCGTTTTCAGCGCCAGATCGCCGAGGCGCTCGGGCGGCGCGTCACACCGTTGCCCGTCGGACGGCCACCGGCGGCGCGGGCGGACAAGCGGCAGAAGGATCTCGTGTGAGAAATCCGCTCTGAGCCCGATTTCTTCTCGGTTTCTTCTTAACCTCTTTTTCTCGGGCTTTCTGCTGCTGGCAATTTGTTTGGGATACGGAGCTCACGAAGCTCTGATCCATCAGTACGTACTATCCACAGTG
>VGEI01000288.1 GCA_016869415.1 Alphaproteobacteria bacterium | reverse complement strand
GCCGGGATGGTCAGCGTCGCGATGGTCCAATAGCCGGAATGGAGAAGTCGCTGCAGCATCCGTGCTGGCCAGTGGTCCGGTTGGGGGCGATATAATGCCGGGCGCGACACGACTATGCAGCGGCCGGTCGTGCCGGGGGTCGCGGCGACCGCCCGGCGCCGCGATGCCGCCATATTGCTTTGCTAGGGGATCAGTGTTAGGGCCCTGACTTAACACCAAATCTGGTATATGTTCTTATTTTGATCCCGAGAGATTGCGGTGCCGCCCCGTCTGGCGGTACGCGCGATTCCACCAACAACAAGACGCGGCGCGGACGAGGATATGGCGGGCCACTCCCAATTCAAGAACATCATGCACCGCAAGGGCAAACAGGATGCCAAGCGGGGCAAGCTCTTCACCAAGCTGATCCGGGAAATCATGACGGCGGCGCGCACCGGGCTCCCCGATCCCGCTTCCAACCCGCGCCTGCGCGCGGCGGTGCTGGCGGCGCGCGACGCCAACATGACCAAGGACACGGTCGATCGCGCCATCAAGCGCGGGTCGGGCCAGGACGGCGGCGAGGCCTACGAGGAGGTGCGCTACGAGGGCTACGGTCCGGGCGGCGTGGCCCTGATCGTCGAGGCGCTGACCGACAACCGCAACCGCACCGCCAGCGAGGTGCGCTCCATCTTCACCAAGAACGGCGGCACTCTCGGCGAGACCAACTCTGTCGGCTTCATGTTCACGCGGGTGGGGGAGATTCTTTTGCCGCTTGCTGCCGGCTCCGCCGATGCGGTCTTCGAAGCGGCCCTCGAGGCCGGCGCCGACAATATCGAGAGCGGCGCGGAGACGCACGAGATCCTGACCGGCGTCGACGGCTTCGCCGCGGTTCGCGACGCGCTGGAGAAGAAGTTCGGCAGCCCGCGCAGCGCTAGGCTCGTCTGGCGGGCGCAGAACACCACGCCGGTCGACGAGGAGAACGCCAGGACGCTGTTCGAGCTGATCGAGGCCCTCGAGGACAGCGACGACGTGCAGACCGTCTACTCGAACGAGGACGTGCCGGAGGCGATTCTGGCGAAGCTGGGGACGGCTTCGTGAGGGCAACCCGTCCCGCCGGGACCTTGCGCGTGCTCGGCATCGATCCGGGCCTGCGCGTCACGGGCTGGGGCGTGATCGACTGCGTCGGCGCGCGGCTGATCCATGTCGCCAACGGGCGCGTGACCTCCGACGGCGGCCGGCCGGTGGCCGAACGCCTGGTGCAGCTCAGCGACGGCCTGGCCGCCGTCATCGAGCGATACACGCCTGACGCGGCGGCGGTCGAGGAAACCTTCGTCAACAAGAATCCGGCCTCGACGCTCAAGCTCGGCCTGGCGCGCGGCATTGCCCTGCTGGTGCCGGCGCGGGCCGGGATTTTCGTCGGCGAATACGCGGCCAATATGATCAAGAAATCGGTGGTCGGCGTCGGCCACGCCGCCAAGGAGCAGATCCAGATGATGGTCGCCCGGCTCCTGCCCGGCGTGACGCTGTCGGGGCCGGATGCGGCCGATGCGCTGGCCGTCGCCATCTGTCATGCCCATCACGCGTCGACCCGCAATCTCTGGCAGATGAAGGCGGCCGTCGGCTCATGATCGCCAAGCTCACCGGGAAGCTCGATTCCGCGGGGCGCGATCATGTGGTGATCGACTGCCACGGCGTCGGCTATTTCGTGCGCTGTCCGGCGCGGACACTGGCCGGCCTGCCGGCTTCCGGCGAGGCCGTCAGCCTGTCGATCGAGACGCTGGTCAAGGAAGACGCCATCGATCTCTACGGCTTCGCCGATCCGGCCGAGCGCGACTGGTTCCGCCTGCTGATGACCGTACAGGGTGTCGGCGCCAAGGTTGCCATGTCGTTGCTCTCGGCGCTGAGTGCGGGCGATCTGGCGAATGCCATCGCCAACGAGGACAAGGCGACGATCACCCGCGCTGACGGCGTCGGGCCCAAGCTCGCCACGCGCCTCGCCATGGAACTCAAGGACAAAGTTGGCACCATGGCGCTGGGTCGCGGCGTGCCCACTCTCACACCCGCCGTCGTGCCCTCGCTGGCCGGCGACGCGGCGGCGGCCGACGCGGTCTCGGCGCTGGTCAATCTCGGCTATCGCCGGCCCGAGGCGGCCAGCGCGGTCGAGAAGGCCATCAAGAAGCTCGGCAAGGGCGCGCGGGTCGAGGCGTTGATCCCGGCCGGACTTAAAGAGCTGGGCACATGAGCGACGCGCGCAAAGTCGCTCCCGAGTTCACCGAGGCCGACAGCGGCGAGGTCGGCTTGCGGCCCGCCAGCCTCGACGATTTCATCGGTCAGAAGCAGGCGCGCGAGAATTTGCGCGTCTTCGTGCAGGCGGCGCGCGGCCGCGACGAGGCGCTCGACCATGTGCTGCTGCACGGGCCGCCCGGCCTCGGCAAGACGACGCTGGCGCAGATCGTGGCCCGCGAGCTCGGCGTGGGGTTCCGCGCCACCTCGGGCCCGGTGATCGCACGGGCCGGCGACCTCGCGGCACTGCTCACCAACCTGCAGCCGCGCGACGTCCTGTTCATCGACGAGATCCACCGGCTGGCGCCGGCGGTGGAGGAGATCCTCTATCCCGCGATGGAGGATTTTCAGCTCGACCTGATCATCGGCGAGGGGCCGGCGGCACGCTCCGTGCGTATCGACCTGCCACCCTTCACGCTGGTCGGCGCCACCACACGTTCCGGCCTCGTCACCACGCCGCTGCGCGACCGCTTCGGCATCCCGCTGCGGCTCGTCTTCTACGGACCCGAGGAGCTGGAGGCGATCGTGCGTCGCGGGGCGCGGGTGCTCGGCATCGAGATCGCCGACGACGGGGCGGCCGAGATCGCCCGACGCGCCCGCGGCACGCCGCGTATCGCGGGCCGGCTGCTACGCCGGGTGCGCGACTATGCCGCGGTGGCCGGGACGGCGCGCATCGACCGCGCGGCTGCCGACCGGGCGCTGCAGCGGCTGGAGGTCGATGGGCTGGGGCTCGATGCCATGGACCGGCGCTTCCTGCGTTGCCTCGCCGAGAATTACGGCGGCGGGCCGGTCGGCGTGGAAACGCTGGCCGCGGCCCTGGCCGAGCAGCGCGACACGATCGAGGAGGTCATCGAGCCGTTCCTCATCCAGGAAGGGCTGATCCTGCGTACGCCGCGCGGTCGCATGCTGGGCGACAAGGGCTGGCGCCATATCGGCCTGGCGCCGCCGGCCGGCTCGCAGCTCGACCTCATACGGGACGCAAGCGAGGGGGCCGAGGGTGGCTGAGCCGGACCATGTCTTCCCCCTTCGCGTCTACTACGAGGACACCGACGCGGCCGGAATCGTCTACTACGCTAACTACCTCAAATTCGCGGAGCGGGCCCGGACCGAATGGCTGCGGGCCAAGGGCATCGGCCAGCGGGAACTGTCGGAGGACGAAGGAGTGGCCTTTGCCGTCCGCCGCGTCTCGGTCGAGTACCTGATGCCCGCGCGGCTCGACGATGCGCTGGAGGTACGTACCCGGATCGTCGCGGTGCGCGGCGCCTCGCTCGACGGCGAGCAGGAGATTGCGCGCGGCGGGCAGGTTCTAACCCAGCTGTCCCTGACCCTGGCCTGCGTTGCCCGGGACGGGCGGCCGGCCAGGCTGCCGGAGGTCGTGCGCCGGGCGTTGGGCCTAGTTTCGCCACAATTTCGTAAGAACAACGACAAGTGAACCAAGAGAGAAGTCCATGGATAGAGCGGTAGACACGGCGGTTCTGGCGGGCTCGAAGGCGGTCGATTTCTCGATCATCGGGCTGTTCCTTAACGCCGACTGGATCGTCAAGGCGGTGATCATCATGCTGATCCTCGCCTCCATCTGGAGCTGGGCGATCATCATCGAGAAGGCCGTGCGCCTGCGCCGCCTGCACAAGCAGGCCGACGATTTCGAAGACATGTTCTGGTCCGGCGGCTCGCTCGAGGATCTACACGACCGCATCGGCGCCCAGCCGCCCGACCCCATGTCGGCGATGTTCGGCGCGGCGATGCGCGAGTGGAAGCGCTCGACCAGCCGGGGTGCCGCGCCCAATCCGATGCGCGCCGGCCTGCATCAGCGCATCGAGCGCGTCATGTACGTCACGCTGGGGCGCGAGATGGACCGGCTCGAGCGCTACATGACCTTCCTCGCCAATGTCGGCTCGACGGCGCCCTTCATCGGCCTGTTCGGCACGGTGTGGGGCATCATGAACAGCTTCCACGCCATCGGCATGAGCAAGAACACCAGCCTCGCGGTGGTGGCGCCCGGCATCTCCGAGGCGCTGTTCGCCACGGCGCTCGGCCTGGTCGCCGCCATTCCGGCGGTCATCGCCTTCAACAAGCTGTCGAGCGACCTGACGCGCTATGCCGGGCGGCTTGAGGCCTTCTCCGGCGAGTTCGGCGCCATCCTTTCGCGCCAGCTCGAGGAGCGGGCCTGAGCCATGGCCGCGACCCTCATCGGCGCGCAGCGCGGCGGCGGGCGTCACCGGCGTCGGCCGCGCCTGGTCAGCGACATCAACGTGACGCCGTTCGTCGACGTCATGCTGGTGCTGCTGGTCATCTTCATGGTGACAGCACCGCTGCTCACCGCCGCCGTCGATGTCGACCTGCCGCAGACCCGCGCCGCCCAGGCCACCGGCCAGGACGAGCCGCTGATCGTCTCGGTCAATGCCGAGGGCAAGACCTACCTGCAGGAGACCGAGCTGGAGATGGAGGTGCTGATCGCCCGCCTGCAGGCGGTGACGCGGGCCAAGCCCGACCAGCGCATCTTCGTGCGCGGCGACAAGGCGCTGGCCTACGGCAAGGTCATGGAGGTCATGGGCGCCTTGAGCTCGGCCGGCTTCGCCAAGGTGGCGCTGGTCGCCGAGGTGCCGGCCGGCCGGCCGAGCAACCCTACGCGGCCGCGCAG
>VGEI01000287.1 GCA_016869415.1 Alphaproteobacteria bacterium | reverse complement strand
GCGCGGCCCGGCAACGCCGAGGCGGCCGAGACTGTCCCCGAAGCGCTGCTGTATCTCGGCAGCGAATTCACTGTCCGGTAGCGCCAGCATGCTGGGCGCCAGCTCACTGCGCTCGGTCCAGACAATGGACGAGCGGTGCGTGCCGTCCTCGGCGTCCGGCAGCGGCAGCACGGCGAAAGGACCGGCGGGCAGGAAGCGCTCCTGCGCCACGCCCTGGTGCGGCCGCTCGTGCTGGATCGAGCAGACGATGCCGGTCTGCGGATAGCGCCAGCGGGTGGTACCGATCCCTGCTGCCTGGCGCTGCGGCGATTCACGGCCGTCGCAGGCGACGGCCAAGGCGGCGGTTACGCGCCGCCCATCGTCCAGCGTCGCATCGACACGGCCCGGGCCGCGTTCCAATGCCCGTACCTCGACCGGCGCCAGAAACGTCACAGAACTCTGCTGCTTCAGCGCGTCGTAGAGTGCCCGGCGAGTGAAGCGGTTCTCGATGATGTAGCCCAGCGGCGCCGGCCCGTCGCCGTCCTCAAGGCCGGCCTGCCGATGGTCGTAGTGCACGAAGAGCAGCGAGTCGCCGTCCGACACCCGGATATCGCGAATCGGCTCGGCATGCGCCGCCAGGCGGTCCCACAGGCCGATCGCCCGCAGAACCTGGGCGGATCCCCAGGCGATGGCTGAGGCACGGCCATCGAAGGCGTCGTTCGCAGCCACCGCCGGCTGCTCGCGATCGGCCACGACGATCCGCAGGCCGGCCCCACCCAGCGCTTGCGCCAGCGACAGTCCGACAAAACCGCCGCCGATGATCAGCAGATCGGCGACGTCCGCAGGGCCTCCCGCCAGAGACAGATGATCCGTCATTGGCAGACCATCGCCCGCCGCCCGGCTTCTGTCGAGTCGCTCGGCACGCTTCTTGAAACATCCAATAGCGGGGGCCGGGCGCGCGGTTGTGCTAGCCTGCGCCGTCGGCAAGGCATGCCCCTTGGGCCACCTGTGTCACCAAGAATTAGGGGAAGGATGAGTCTCATGAAGATGGTCATGGCGGTGATCAAGCCGTTCAAGCTTGAGGAGGTCCGCGAGGCCCTGACGTCGCTGGGTGTCCAAGGTCTTACGGTCACCGAGGTCAAGGGCTTCGGCCGGCAGAAGGGGCAGACTGAGATTTACCGCGGGGCCGAGTACACCGTGAGCTTCCTGCCCAAGGTGAAGATCGAGGTGGCCGTGGCCGATCCGCTGGTCGAGCGGGTCGTCGAGGCGGTCCAGAAGGCCGCCAATACTGGCAAAATCGGCGATGGCAAGATCTTCGTTTACAGCCTTGAGCACGCCGTCCGCATACGCACCGGCGAGACCAATTCGGACGCGCTCTGACGCTTCTCTGACTAATTTTTGCTCACTTCGGGCCCTGATGCTTAAAGCGGCATCAGGGCCTTGTGTTATCGGCCATGCCGCAGCCTTTGTGCGGTGCAGCTAACTTCTCCGGGTATGGCACGAATCTTGATCTGTTGAGCCTGCCGGCACGGGCGTGCCGGCGCCGGGTGGACGGAGGACGGTCGACTTGGCCGTGCCGCTCATCCGTTAACAGGTTCAAGGGAGACTCGAATGAAGACTTCAATCCGCTGGCTGCTGCTTGCGCTTGCCGGCGTTGCCGTTCTGACTGGTCTTGCGCCCGAGGCTCTGGCCCAGGACGCGCCCAAGCTCGATACCGGCGACACGGCTTGGATGCTGGTGTCGACCGCGCTCGTGCTGATGATGACCATCCCGGGTGTGGCGCTGTTCTATGCCGGCATGGTGCGCAAGAAGAACGTGCTGGCGACGATGATGCAGAGCTTCGCCATCACCTGCTTGGTGACGGTGCTCTGGATGGTTGCGGGCTACAGCCTCGCCTTCACCGGCGACGGTGCCTACATCGGGACGCTGTCGCAACTCTTCCTCAAAGGTATCACTCTCGACTCGGTCAGCAGCCTCGCCAAGACCATCCCGGAAGGCGTCTATATGACCTTCCAGATGACCTTTGCCATCATCACCTGCGCTCTGATCACCGGCGCGGTGGCGGACCGCATGAAATTCTCGGCGCTGCTCTGGTTCGTCGGCTTGTGGCTGTTCTTGGTCTACGTGCCGGTCGCGCACTGGGTGTGGGGCGGCGGATTCCTCGGCGCGGCGGGCGTTCTCGACTACGCCGGCGGCACCGTGGTGCACGTCAATGCCGGTGTCGCGGGCCTTGTCGCGGCCCTGGTCCTAGGCAAGCGCAAGGGCTACGGGCATGACAATTTCTCGCCCTATAACCTGACGTTCGCCGTGATCGGCGCCGCACTGCTGTGGGTCGGCTGGTTCGGCTTCAACGCCGGTTCGGCAGTGGCCGCCGACGCGCGGGCGGGCCTCGCCATGGCGGTGACGCAGATCGCCACGGCGGCGGCAGCTCTCGCGTGGATGTTCGTGGAGTGGACGACCCGCGGCAAGCCGTCGGTGCTTGGCATCGTCTCCGGCGCTGTCGCCGGTCTGGTCGCCATCACGCCCGCCTCCGGCTTTGTCCTGCCGGGCGGCGCCCTGACGATCGGGATCGTTGCCGGTATCGTCTGCTTCTGGGCATCGACAGCGCTGAAGCGGATGCTCGGTTACGACGACTCGCTTGATGTCTTCGGCGTACATGCCGTAGGCGGCATCACCGGCGCGATCCTCACCGGAGTGTTTGCGGTCGGGGCGATCAGCGTCAGCGCGACCTCGCCGGAGGGCTCCCCAGGGCTGCTCGACGGTAACCCCGGCCAGGTGATGACCCAGCTCTATGGCGTCGCAGTGACGATCATCTATTGCGGCATCGTCAGCTTCGTCATCCTCAAGGTGCTGGATGCGATCATGGGGCTCCGGGTCGCGGAGGAAGCCGAGCGCGATGGCCTCGATCTCGCCCTGCACGGCGAGACCATCCAGTAACCTCCAGACGGGCGTTCCACGCCTTCACAGGGGCGGCCTTCGGGCCGCCCCTACTTTATATAGTACAGCTAAGCCCTTGTTCTCATTCAGTTCCGCGACTCGGCGCGACTCGGGTATTTTGGGGAGAACATCGTTCCCTGCCCCTAGATACAGGGGGTTTGACGGCCGCTAAGGCGTTACTTTAAGAATCGACCAGACACAACTGCCTCAGTTTGTTCTTTTGGGCCGTACGAGATTTCGCTACTGGCCGAATCCGCAGTTCGTGCTAGAGTTTTAGTATGCTCAATAAGCGTTTAGAACTGCTCAGCGATTACGCCTTTGCGAAGCTCAACACACTGCTCGAGCCCATCCAGCCGCAGGCCAATCTGCCTCCCCTGGTCCTGTCGGTGGGTGACCCGATGCATAATCCGCCAGCCTTCGTGCACGAGATCATCGGCAACCGCCCACCCGAAAGCTGGAACCGCTACCCGCCGGTCAACGGCTCCCCGGAGTTCAGGGCTGCCTGCGCCGGCTGGCTACGGCGCCGTTACCGCTTGCCGCAGGGCATGATCGATGCCGAGCGGCAGATCGCGCCCTGCGCCGGCACGCGCGAGGGGCTGTTCCATGCCGCCTTCCTGGCCGTCACACCGAGCGAAAGCGGCGAGCGGCCGGTCGCGCTCATGCCCAATCCGTTCTATCAGGTTTATTACGGCGCTTCGGTCATGGCCGGTGCCGAACCGCGTTTCCTGCCCGCCGATCAGAGCACCGGCTTCCTGCCGGATCTCGGCGCCATCGACCCGGTGCTGCTCAAGCGCACGCAGATCATGTTCTTGTGCACGCCCGGCAATCCGCAGGGGGCCTGTGCCGGGCTCGACTATCTGCGCGGTGCGATCCACCTCGCCCGCAAGCACGATTTCCTGCTGGTGGTCGACGAATGCTATGCCGAGATCTACAACGGCGCGCCGCCCACCGGAATCCTCGAGGCCGCCGCCAGCTTGGGCGGCTCGCTCGACAACATCCTTGCTCTGCATTCGCTGTCCAAGCGCTCGAGCGCCGCGGGCTTACGTTCCGGCTTCGCCGTCGGTTCACCCGCGACCATCGCGCGGATGTTCCAGCTGCGCAGCTATTCCTGCGCCGCGACGCCGGTGCCGATCTCCGAGGCGGCGGTCGCGCTGTGGAACGATGACGCGCATGTCGAGCCGATCCGCCGCTCCTATCAGGAGAAGTTCGCGTTGGCCGAGCGTGTGCTCGGCAAACGCCGCGGCTACTACACGCCGGAAGCGGGCCTGTTCCTCTGGCTCGATGTCGGCGACGGCGAGGCGGTGACCAAGAAGCTCTGGGCCGAGCAGGCGATCAAGGTTCTGCCCGGCGCCTATCTTACCCGGCCCGACGCCGAGGGCCGCAACAGCGGCGTGCCCTATGTCCGCATCGCCCTGGTGCACGATCTTGAGACGACCGAAGCAGCGCTGACCCGTATGGCCCGGGCGCTGTAACCGACGGAGATAAGCAATGGCCGCACGATTGGCTAGCAGCGCACGGATGGGAACCTCCCTGTTTCCTGAGGGAGCCGGCGCTTTCCTGCGTAAGCGTCTGGTGGAGATCGCCGGCCTGATCCTGATCGCCACGGGCGTAGCGCTCGCCCTTGCGCTGGTCAGCTACACCCCCGCCGATCCCTCGCTATCGCATGCCACCGGCGGCCCAGTGCTGAATTTCATGGGCCGGCTCGGAGCGATGCTCGCCGATCTCCTGCTGCAGACCGTCGGCCTGGGCAGCGCCCTGATCGCCGTGCTCTGCGGCGCCTGGGGCTGGCGCCTGCTGCGCGTGCATCGCCTGCCGCTGTGGTGGCTGCGCGTCGCCTTGATGCCGATCATGGTGCTGCTGGCAGCCATGGCGGTATCGGCCCTGCCTGCGCCCACGGGCTGGCCGCGGCCGCTCGACACCGGGCTCGGCGGCGTGGTCGGACAGCTCTTCCTCGGCGGCGTCACGCGCAACGCCGCCGATCTCGGCCT
>VGEI01000286.1 GCA_016869415.1 Alphaproteobacteria bacterium | reverse complement strand
GCCTCGGGCAGGCCCTTCTTGGCCAGGATCTGGGTGTTGTAGGTGAGTCCGAGGACACTGGTATAGACGCCGACGGTCCGCTTGTTGGAGCGCTGCCACTGGTCGACGGCCCAGGGATAGAGGCCGCGCATCGCCGGCGATTCGTATTCGACGGTCAGCCCTTCGGCCGCCGCCTGCAGGTGGTTGTCGCCCGTGCCGCCCCACCACACATCGCCGCGCGGGCGTGCGGCCTCAGCTCGTACCTGGGCATAAGTCTCGCCGGCACTCCGGCGGGTCATCAGCACGTTGATTCCGGTCTTGCGCCGATACTCGCCGACCATCTGCTCGCACCATTCCGCCGGTGCGGCGCAATAGACGGTCAGGGACTGCTGGGCACCGGCAGGAGCAGCCATCGCCAGCAGCGTGGCGAACCCGATCAGCGATCCGGTGATGTGCTTCATCGGTATCTCTCCCCAGCCGGTTTGCCGAGGTCGGAGGTTAGCACATCGCTAGGCCGGCAGTATGGCGGCGAGGTTCTCGGGCGTCAGGATGCGATAGGCGCCGGGTGCCAGATCGTCGGGCAACTGCAGCCGGCCGATCCGGTCACGGTGCAGACCGACGACGCGGTTGCGCACGGCGGCGAACATGCGCCGCACCTGGTGATAGCGGCCTTCCATAAGTGTCACGCAGGCCGTGGTCGGCGAGAATGTCTCCAGCGTCGCGGGCAGTAGCGGCTTGTCCTCGCCATCGAGCATCAGCGTGCCGGAAGCAAACGCCGCCGCCTCGCCGCCATGCATCGGCCATTTCAGCGTCACGTGGTAGCGCTTGGGCACGTGGTTCTTCGGCGAGATGATCTTGTGCAACAACGCCCCGTCGTCGGTCAGGAGGAGCAGGCCCGAGGTCTCCTTGTCGAGACGCCCGACGGTGGACAGCGCCGGCTCACGCACCTGCCAGCGCTGCGGAAACAGCCCAAAGACCAGCGGCCCAGCCTCCTTGCGCGAACAGGTGACGCCCAGTGGCTTGTTGAGCATAAGTGTCAGCGGGAAGGGCGGATCGAGCGGCTCGCCGTCGACCGTCATACGCGCCGGGAGATCGGGCGCAACGGAGATGCGCCGGTCGGCATCCTCGATCCTCTCGCCATCCAGCACGACAAGACCGTCGTGCACCATCTGCTGCACCTGCTTGCGCGCGCCATAACCGAGATTGGCCAGCAACCGGTCGAGGCGGAGTGCTGTTGGTGTGGTGCTCATTTGACGGCTTCGTAGACCTTGTAGCCCTTGGCTTCGAGCCGAAGCGACATCTGGCTGAACAGCGGCTTCATCGCCCCTTCATAGGGCAGATGGCGATTGGCTGTCAGCCAGCACGTACCGCCGGCGCGCAGCGCTTCGGCGGCGCGGCGGATGAACATCTGACCCAGCGCCTTGTCCTCCGCCCCGCCGTCATGGAAGGGCGGATTCATCAGGATGAAGTCGAGGCCGCTTAGCATCGCAGCGGAACCGCGCAGATCGGCCCAGAGGAACTCTGTGCGCGGACCGTCGAGGTTCCGCCGCGCGGCATCGATCGCCCGGCGATCGATGTCGATCAGCGTCAGCCTGCGTACGCCCGGCGAGGCCAGTGCAGCGCGCGCCAGAACGCCGATGCCACAGCCGAAATCGGCGCCGCTGCCTGACAGGGACGGAAGCTGCTCCAGCAGCAAAGCGCTGCCCGTGTCGATCCGGTCCCAGCTGAAGATTCCTGGCTGCGACCACAGGCCGAGGGTCGCGATCAGGCGCGGCGCGCCCTCGGCGAGCGCCTCGTCCAGCCCGGTGATGGTCCGGGGCCTTGGGGCCGTGCAGATCCGATGATGACGCCGCGAGGCGCTGGCGACCGTGCAGCCGAACGCCGCCAGTTCTCCGGCGAGGCGGGCTCCACCCTTGTCGTTGGGCGCAAGCGCGGTGAGTGCCGCGCCGGGAACCAGCGCTCGCAAAGCGAGGGCTATGGCGTAGCGCCGCTCGATCGTGCCGGACGGCGCCAGCATGACCATCTGCGGCAGCGTTGCTTCTCCCTGCATCTCCAGAGCTTCCGCCCCAGGCATCAGCGGCGAGAACTGAGCCGGGTTGCTCAGAGGCGGGGCCAGGGACGGCGGCGGTGTGCCGTAGATGCCCGGTCTGCTCGGTTTGCTCATGACCTCGGTTTCACGCCATCCGTTTCGCGCGGCTTGATTTCATGCCTCGGGGGAACTCTGTTAGCTTAGCGCGGCTTTGTCCCGACGTGACGTCCCGTTCATGCCCACGCCCAGGATGCCCTGATGGGCTGGTTCGGCATTTCCTCCCGGCGCGCTGCCTATATTGCCTTGGCCTGCCTCACGCTCCTGTGGGGCATGAACTGGGCGGCCATGAAGGCCGGACTCCAGCACGCCGACCCTATCATCTTCAACATCGAGCGGACCTGGGTGGCGATCGCCACGCTGTTCGCCGTGCTGCTGCTCCAACGCCGCCGTCTTTGGCCGGAATCCTGGTTGGCGGTCTGCGTCACCGGCTTTTTCCAGACGACGATCAATTTCGGCGCGACGGCGATGGCGCTGGCTTCGGGCGGGGCCGGACGCACGGCGGTGCTGGTCTTCACCATGCCATTCTGGACGCTGCTCATCGCCTGGCCGGTTCTGGGCGAGCGGGTGCGCGGCAGCCAGTGGTTCGCGGTCGGGTTCGCGCTGCTCGGCCTGGTGCTGGTCGTCGAGCCCTGGAACTGGCAAGGCGACCTCGCGGCAAAGCTCTGGGCGGCGGTGTCGGGTCTCGGCTGGGCCGGCGGCACGGTTGCGCAGGCCTATTTCCAGCGCCAGCGCCGGCTCGAAGGGTTAACCCTGATCACCTGGCAGATGGCGGTCGGGATCCTGCCGATCACTGCCCTCCCGTTCTTTCTGCCGTTGCCGGCTGCGGACTGGAACGTCGCCTATCTGGGCTCGATCCTCTATGCGGGTGTCATAGGGTCAGGCATCGGCTTCGTGCTCTGGGTAGGTGTTCTCGGCTGGCTACCGGCCGGGTCCGCGGCGCTGAACATGCTGGCAATCCCGGTGATCGCGCTGCTCTCGTCGATGCTGATCTTCGGCGAGCGGCTCACCGCCCTGGAGTGGCTTGGCATCGCGTCGATCGGCGTGGGCCTCGTTATCGTTTCGGCCCGCGCCTGGAGCGCGCGGAGGTAGATATGCAGACGCTGACCTTTGCCTTGCTTGGCCTCGGCGTGTTCGGCTTCTTCACCGGCCGCGCTTCTTGAGATGGGCGTCAAGACGCGGGAAGACGCGCCGCGCGTTGCCCGAATAGATCTTCTGCTTGTCGGTAGCGCTCAGACCCGAAGCCTCGATGTAGCGCTTGGTGTCGTCGTAATAGAAGCCGGTCTCGGGATCGACGCCGCGGACCGCCCCAACCATCTCCGAAGCGAAGAGCACGTTCTCGACCGGGATGACCTTGGTCAGCAGATCGATGCCCGGCTGGTGGTAGACGCAAGTATCGAAGAACACGTTCTTGAGCAGGTGGTCCTTGAGCAGCGGCTTCTTCATGTCCTGTGCCAAGCCCCGGTAGCGGCCCCAGTGATAGGGCACGGCGCCGCCGCCATGCGGGATGATGAAGCGCAAGCTGGGGAAGTCCTTGAACAGGTCGGCGGTGATGAACTGCATGAACGCGGTGGTGTCGCCGTTGATGTAGTGGGCGCCGGTGGCGTGGAAGTTCGGATTGCACGAGCTGCTGACATGGATCATGGCCGGGACGTCGAGCTCGGCCATCTTCTCGTAGATCGGGTACCAGTAGCGGTCGGTCAGCGGCGGGTCGGTCCACATGCCGCCGGAGGGATCGGGATTCAGGTTGCAGCCGATGAAGCCGAGCTCGTTGACGCAGCGCTCGAGCTCGCGGATCGAATTCTTCGGCGAAACCCCTGGCGACTGTGGCAGCTGGGCGACGCCGACGAAATTGTCGGGGAAGATGCGACACGCCCGGTAGATCAGGTCGTTGCAGTGATGCGTCCAGTGCTCGCTGGTCGTCGCGTTGCCGATGTGATGCGCCATGCCCGAGGCGCGTGGCGAGAAGATGGTGAGGTCGGTGCCGCGCTCGCGCTGGATCTTGAGCTGCGCGCCCTCGATGCTGGAGCGGATCTCATCGTCGGTGATGCCCAAGTCCCCCTTCTCGGGCACACGGGCCTTGTCCTTGAGGGCGGCGATCTGGGCGTCGCGCCAGTCCTGCAGCTGCTTGGGTGCGGTGGTGTAATGACCGTGGCAGTCGATGATCATGGGCGTGGGTTTCCTCGTGCCTTGAGCGTTGTTATAGCGGGACCGGCGCGGCCTCCGCTATAGTCCGGGCACGATGAGCCGTTCGAAGGTCCGCAAGCCCGCCGGCAAGGCCAAGCGCAGCGACGCGAAAGCCGCGAGGCCCGCACGCCCGGTCAGCACTAAGCCACCTTTCGCCAAGCTTCTAGTCGCCAACCGCGGCGAGATCGCCTGCCGGGTGATCCGCACCTGCCGGCAGATGGGGATCAGAACGGTGGCTGTCTATTCCGACGCCGACGCCGATGCGTTGCATGTGCGCGAAGCGGACGAGGCGGTGCGCCTCGGTCCGGCGCCGTCGGGCGAGAGCTATCTCAAGATCGATGCCATGGTGAAAGCTTGCCGGGACACCGGCGCCGAAGCGGTCCATCCCGGTTATGGTTTCCTCTCCGAGAATGCCGCTTTTGCCGCAGCACTGGCCAAGGCTGGGATCGTGTTTGTCGGGCCCAACGCGGGCGCCGTCCAGGCGATGGGCGACAAGATCGAGTCCAAGAAGCTGGCCCAGAAGGCGGGCGTCACCATGGTTCCCGGCCATCTGGCGCCGCTTAAGGACGGCGACGAGGCGGTGAAGGTCTCGCGCCAGATCGGCTATCCGGTGATGCTCAAGGCGTCGGCGGGCGGCGGCGGCAAGGGCATG
>VGEI01000285.1 GCA_016869415.1 Alphaproteobacteria bacterium | reverse complement strand
TTGCCGGGTCGCAGCAGAATGGGTGGGCGTTTCTTCTTCGCCATGGTGATTCCAATGACTCAGGCCAGAGTGAGCAAGAAATCCTCGCGCTCGTTCTCGACGTCGCGCAGGGTGGTGATCAGGCGGTCGTAGTCGGGCCCGAGCTTACCGCGCGCCCAGGCGTGATCCCGCCACACGATCTCGAGTGGGCCGGCGACATCGCCGGTCAGCACGTCCCACAGTGCATCGAAATTGCGCCCGAAATGCGCCGGCAGGCCGAGTTCGCGCTGCAGGGTGTTGTAGATCGCCTCCATTGTGTCGTGCGAGGCGTCGAGGGTGACGGTTTTCATTTCGGCACTTCGAGGAACGTCTTGTAGTGGTCGGTGGTGACGAAGACGAGGCCGTCGCCCGAGAACACCAGGCGCTTGGCGCCGCGCCGCGCACACTGCGCGTCGAGATCGGCCTCGAACCAGCGCCGCCCGGCCTTTTCGGGCAGGCGTTTCTCGCGGTTGAAGAACGGGTCGCCGCCGATCGTCCGGCCCGGCGCCGCGCGGCAGAGGTCGCCGCCCGGCTTCCAGCCCAGCGCTTCGGCCTCCTTCTTGGTGATGTAGCGGGGGGGCAGCTTCTTCGTCTGGCGCAGGCTGTTCACGGCCTCGACGAAACCCGCGGCGTCGGCAAGCTCGGCCTGCCGGGCGAAGGCATGGAGCGGCCCCGTCTCGAGGGAATGGGTGTCGCGCGCCCCGGCTGGCCACGCCAGCAGGCCAAGGATAAGGACGATACGGCACAGGCCGGCAGGACGGCGCATCCGTCGCTCCGCAAGGGAAGGCTCTAGCTGTTTTGACAGATACCGCGCAACGCCGTCCACTCGCCGGGCGTCAGGGCGGGCGCGCCGGGCCGGACCAGGGCTTCGATCGCGGCGCGGCGATCCAGGCTGGTCGGGTGGGTGGAAATGTAGCGTAGCGCGTTCTCGATGCGGCCGGCATCGACCCGTGCGAAGAAGTGCGACAGGCCGCGGCTGTCGATGCCGGCGCGCTGCAGGATCTCGATGGCGCGGGCATCGGCCTCGTTCTCGAACCCCCGGCTGTAGGAGAAGGTGACGAGCAGCGAGGCGATGGTCGTCATGTTCAGATCGCCCCAGATCAGCATCGCCGCCAGCGACAGCCCCGAGTAGCGCATGAGCAGCCGCAACGGGTGGCTGGCCGCGACGTGGCCGAGTTCGTGTGCCAGCACGCCCGCCACCTCCTCGGGCGAACCGGCGCCGGCGATCAGTCCGCGGAACAGCACGATGTAGCCGCCCGGGGCGGCGAAGGCGTTGACCAGCGGGTCGTCGACCACCTGCACCCGCACGGGGTGGGGCAGGGTAAGCTGGGCGGCCAGACGGTCAGTCAGGCGCTGCAGCGCTGCTGTACCGGCGGGTTGGGTACAGAGGCGCTTACCGCTGACGAGGCTCTCGGTTACCTGGCCACCCAGGGACTCGGCGAAGGACGCCGGCACCGCCAGGGCCAGCCGGTCGGCCAGCGGCGGCCAGCCGAGCCAGAGCAGCGCCAGAGCCGCGGCGAGGGCAGCGGCGACGAGCGCATAGCGGCGCAGCTGGGCGGCGCTGAGGCGCGGCCCGGCGCGGCCACTCTCGTCGGGGATGGCCAGCGCCGCAAGCAGCGCCGCGTCGACCACGAGCCGGCCCTCTTCGCCGTGGGCGGCGAGGACAGCCGAGCCATCCGGCCGCCGGTCCGTCACCCGCAGCGACTGCAACGGCCACCGTGCCGGCGGCGCCCTATAGTCGGAGGCGATGACCAGCGCCTCCGCCTCGACGTGGATGTCCGCCGGCATGGCGGCGGCGGTGCGCCCGTCGAAGAAGCGCCCCACGCCGCGCGGGGCGCTCATCCGATGCCTATCTCGGTGTCGAGGAAGCTCGCCAGGCCCTCGCGGTCCTTGGCGTCGAGCGGCCGCTGGCTCACGGAAGCGAAATCGAGATCGCCGGCGATGGTGAGCCGCTCACAGGTGAAGCGGATCGTGCGGCCGAGAGCGATGGGCCAGAGCAGGCCGAAACTGATGACGATCAGCAGGAGGTTGCCGACGATCAGGCGGAACAGCGCGCCGCCGGTCACCGGCATGGCGAAGCTCACACCGTCGAGCCTGGTGTGGGCGGCGTAGTAGGTGGTCTTGAAGGCGCTGTACCAGAAGAACGAGAGGCCCAGCGTCGGGATGAAGAGCAGCCAGGCGACGAAGAAGCGCTTGAACAGGTCGCGGCCGTGGCCGCCGAAAGTGAAGCGGGCCGACCCATAGCTGAGGTTGTTCGTGGCGAAGGACTGCAGGCGCGCATTCATGAACGGGCTGTACAGGCCGAGGGTCAGTATCGAGAGCAGGAGGAGGCGGAATCCCGTCGTGCCGTAGCGCCAGGGCGAGCCCTCCTGGCGGAAGCGGATGCCGCGCCACAGCGTGCGGCTCATGCGGTAGCGCCAGGCGGCGAAGCTGCCGACGTAGATCAGCCAGAGGATGATCAAGCCGCGCAGCGTCTCGATGGCCCTCTCCAGCCCGGGCCAGGTCGTGGCGAGGACGACCTCGATGATCGCCAGCACGATGAACGCCGGCGCCAGGATGAGCGCCGCCTTGAGGAAGCCGACGAACAGCTCCTTGCCGGTGCCGGTGTATTCGAGGGACTCGCCGCGCACGGCGATGTGCCGCCAGAGGTATTGGCGCATGCGCGTCTTTGCCCAGAAGCGGTAGATGCCGAGCGTGACGACGGTGAGCAGCAGGTTGACCAGGAACAGCCGGTAGAGCTCCCCCAGCCGCCCGCTGTAGACGGGCCGGTCCGGGATGGGATCCGGGCCCGGCGTCGGCGCGCCGCCGCCGGCCGGCGGCAGACTTTGCATGTCCGGCAAGTCGTCCCCCCTTGCGATGCCCAGGCAATCTTAAGTTGTGGAGTACGGCGAGGCAATCACCGCTTGCGGCGGCGTCCTGCCGCGGCTACCAATCGCGCGGCTGCCGCCACGGTGCATCCGCGATGTCCTTCCTCGACCGCATCCGCGAGAACAATGTCTGGAACCCCGCCGCTTTCCGCTGGTGGGTGGTCGATGGCTGCCGCGTCGGGCGCATCCGCCACGGCCTGGTGCCGCGCCTCGCCGCCTTCGCCGGCACCTTCATCGTCGAGGACGACGCCGTGCATCTCGACCCGCGCCTCGCCACCTTCCAGGCGCGCTCGGCGGCAATGGACGAGGTGCTGCGCGCGCTCGAGGCCGAGGGCATCGTCAGCGGCCGGCGCAACGAATACTACCCGGTGACGCGCAGCTTCTCCGAGCCGCCGTTCCTCCAGATCGAGCGGGCCGGCGTGCCCTGTTTCGGCGTGCGGGCTTTTGGCGTGCATCTCAACGGCTACGTGCGCCGGGCGGACGGCATCTGGATGTGGATAGGGCGGCGGGCGAGAGACAAGCAGACCTATCCCGGCATGCTCGACAACATGGTGGCCGGCGGCCAGCCGATCGGCATCAGCCTGCGCGACAACCTGATCAAGGAATGCCGCGAGGAGGCTGACATCCCGCGCCCGCTGGCGGAGAAGGCCGTCGCCGTCGGCTGCATCACCTACACGCTCGAGGCGGCCGACGGGCTCAAGCCCGACGTGCAGTTCTGCTACGACCTCGAGCTGCCCGAGGGCTTCACGCCGCGCAACGCCGACGGCGAGATGGCGGAGTTCCACCTCTGGCCGGCGGCCAAGGTGGCGCGCATCGTCGAGGAGACCCGGGATTTCAAGTTCAACTGCAATCTGGTGATCATCGATTTTCTGTTGCGCCATGGGCTGATCGCGCCCGACCATCCCGACTACATCGCCCTCAACCAGGGCCTGCGCACCCCGGATCCCAGCTATGACGCGACCCGAATCCAGCCGCGATAAACGACAGAGACAGGCGGCCGCCTGGGCCGAGAGCTGTTTCGGCCGCGAGGTGGTCGAGGACCGGCGCGAGCGCGTGACGCGCATCCTCGAGGAGGCGATCGAGCTCGCCCAGGCCGAAGGGCTCGACGTAGGCACCGTGGCGCGCCTGAGCGACCGCGTCTTCGCCAAGCCGCCGGGCGTGCCGCGCCAGGAGCTTGGCGGGCTCGGCGTCTGCCTGCTGGTTTACGCCGAGGCGGCCGGTGTCTCGGCCGATGCCGTGGAGGCCGAGGAGGTGGCGGCCGTCCTCACCCGCGACCCGGCCCATTTCCGCGACCGGCAGAACGCCAAGGCGGCGCTGGGTCTCGGCAAGCCCTGCGAGGAGAGAACCATCGACTAGGGCTCGATCCCATGCTTCTTCAGCTCGCCGGCGAGCCGGCCGGCGAGGAACAGCGCCAGCATGCGGAAGTCGCTGTAGAGCGACCACAGCGGATACCGGAAGGTCGCCGGCCGGTTGCGTTCGACCAGGAAATGACCGAGCCAGGCCAGGCCATACCCCGCGACGAGCCCACCCAGCAGCAGCCGCCAGTCGCCGCTCACGACGGCGGCGGCGCACAGCGCCAAACCCAGCCCAGTGCCGGCGAAGTGCAGCGTGCGCGTCGCCCTACGCCGGTGCTCGCCGAGATAGAACGGCCAGAACTGCTCGTAGGTATCGAAAGAGGCCATGGCGCCATTATAGGGCAACGGCTTGATCCGGCCCGCGTTAACCGCCAGTGTGATGTCCATCACTTCCTTGGCGGCTGCCGGGCTTACAACGACACCGTCACTGAGACCGGGGGAACGGGAGGCGTCATGCGTGGTATCGGGGCAACGGGTGCGGTCATCGCCGCGGCTGCGGCAATGGCGGTGTTTGCGGGCGGTACCCCCGCCTGGGCTCAGCGCAGCGTCGACGAGGCAATCAAGGCGCGGATTCAACTCGCCAGTGCATAGAGATTTAGGAGCCAGCGAGGGAGTCGAAAACCTCTTGCGGTGAACGGAAGCCGAGAGATTTCCGAGGTCTTGTG
>VGEI01000284.1 GCA_016869415.1 Alphaproteobacteria bacterium | reverse complement strand
GCGGGCGGCGCAGGTAACCGGGCAGGGCGGTCTTGCCATAGGGGATGGAGACTCGATCCGCCGGGGGATCGAGATGCGCGATGGCCTTGCGATAGTTCCCGTGGGTGGCGGCGTCGGCCCGGCGGTGCTGCTCCATGTCGTCGAAGAAGACGAACTTGCCGAAATGGTGGCAGAGCGCTGCGCGCACATAGGCGTCGGCGGCAGAGATCAGGCTGCCGCGTTGCTCGGCTTCCCGTGCCAGGCGCTCGTGCTTGGCCGCCGTCTGCGCCCATTCATGACACCACTCCGACCAGCTTGCGATGCGGGACGTGGTGGTGACGAAATCGTTGTAGTCGATGCCGTTGGCGATCAGCCGCGGTGCCCAATGGCCGATCGCCGCCCGGATGCGGGGATCGTCGGATAGCGCGGCGGTGGGAGCTGACACGGACCTAATCTTTGCATGCCCCGAAAGATCTCGGGCCGCCGATCTTGGCCATCGCCTCGAGGGCCAGGGATTCGTCGACCACCTGCTCGAAGCTCGGCTTCTTGGCCGGCTCGATGTCGCCATTGTCGACGGCATTCTGGATCGACCATTCCGTGCGCTGGCGGTTGACCCCGGTGTTCACCGACCAGACACAGTTCTTGGTGAGCTGGGCCAGGGCGAACTCTACCGCCGGGCGCGGCTTCTCGGTTGCCGTGACGATGTGCGGGATGACTTTTTCCTTGTCTGAGTACATCAGCCGGTTCGCCTCCATCATGGCGGCGATGGTGTCGACCAGGGTCGCCCGCTCGGCGGCGATCATGCCGTCCGAGGCGCCGTAGGCATTGAAATAGTAGTTGGGCAGTAGCTCGGCGAGCACGACCAGCGAATGCACGCCCGGCTTCTGCTGCTGGGCGAGATGGACGTCCTCGGGATGCAGGGCGACACCTTCGAGCTGGCCGGTGACCAGCCCCGGCAGGCGGCCGGCCGTGCCCTGGGAGACGAACTGCACGTCGTTGACAGTGAGGTTGGCCGTCTTCAGCACCTCGCGGCCGACGCGCCAGTTGAGGCTACCCACACCACCGCCGGCAGCGCTCATGCGCTTGCCCTTGAGGTCGGCAGCCGTCTTGATGCTCTCGGCCACCACGTAGTGCTGCGGCATGCGCGGTGCAAGACCCCAGATCTGCTTGGCCCTCACGCCGCCGCCGATCGCCGTCTCGGTGATGTTGGAGATGGCCTGGCCGCGCGACACGGCGGCAACGGCTGTTGCCGAGAGGCCACCCTCGAACTGGATGATGGTGGCGTCGATGCAGCGGCTGATGAAGAGGCCGAGCGCCTTGGCCACGTAGGGCGTGGTGTGCACGACGTTGGGCGGGGAGACCGAGACGCCGACATTGACCTTGCGCATCGCCGGGCAGGATTGCGCCGCGGCCGGCACGCTGTCGGCGATGACGAACAGTGCCGAGGTGGCGGCAGCGATCAGTGAAAGGTGGAATGCCGTCGTCATGATGTCCTCCTCATGGCTTCAGTCCTTCTCCGTCGCCGCCGTCCACGGCGCGACGCGTTTCTCGACCAGGCGCAGGATCGCGGTCAGCGTGATCCCCAGCAGGCCCAAGGTCACGATCGGCACGAACATCTTGTCGATGCGGTAGGTGCTGGCCGTGCGCACAATCAGGTAGCCGATACCCGAAATGGCGGTGTAGAGGTCGGCCAGCACCATGCCGATCAGGCCGCGGCCGACGGCCAGGCGCAGGCCGGTGACGATGAAGGGCAGCACGGCCGGCAGTACGATGTTCCACCAGAGCTGCCGCTCGGAGCAGCGGAAGGCGCGGCCGACCTCGATCAGCTTGGGATCGACGTTCTTCACACCCTGATAGGTGTTGATGACCAGCGGGAAGAAGGCGAAGAGGAAGAGGATGATGATCTTCGCCGTCGATTCGAATCCGGCCCAGAGCACGATCAGCGGCACCAGGGCCACGGTCGGTGTGGCGTAGAGGAAGGTGATGTACATCTCGAAGGCGACGTCGAGCATGCGGTAGCGCGCCAGGATCAGCCCGATGCCGATGCCGAACACCGCGGCCAGAGCCAAGCCGTTGAGCAGCACGA
Organism: Alphaproteobacteria bacterium; assembly: GCA_016869415.1. Classification (GTDB taxonomy): domain Bacteria; phylum Pseudomonadota; class Alphaproteobacteria; order CACIAM-22H2; family CACIAM-22H2; genus VGEI01. The sequence goes on along the minus strand of VGEI01000284.1, from coordinate 2,845 downwards.
TCAGGCTCGGCCAGAGGTAGTTCCACAACTCGCCGCTGGCCAGCATGGCGGCGGCGGCGGCGGCGATCTTGGTCGGGGTGGTGAACAGCACCGGGTCGAGCCGGCCGCCAAGGAACTCCCAGCCGCTCAGCACCACGGCCAGCGAGGTAAGGCGGATGGCGATCTCGCGCCAGCGCCGCCGCCGTCGCCGTTCGGCCGCCGCGGCGCGATGCTTGGCCTGCTCGGCAGCCAGATCGGTATCGGCCCGCGGTGCGGCGCTGCCTTCGGCCATCTCTAGTCTCCCGCCGCAGCAAAGGCCGCGGCCGCGTCGAGCTTGGCCGGCCGCAAGCCTTCCCAGATATGCGCCCGCAGCTCGGCGAAGCGGCGGTCGGCGCGCACGGCGTTGACGTCGCGGGGCCAGCCCCAGGGCATGTCGAGGATCTCCTTGATCCGTCCCGGCCGCGCGGTCATCACCGCGACCCGATCGCCGAGCAGGATGGCCTCGTCGATCGAATGCGTGATGAAGACCACTGCCTTGCGCTCGCTCGGCCGCTGCATCAGGGCGAGCAGCTCCTCCTGCAGGATCTCGCGCGTTTGGGCATCGAGCGCGGCAAACGGCTCGTCCATCAGCAGGACCGAGGGATTCATGGCGAGCGCCCGCACCAGGCCGACGCGCTGCTGCATGCCGCCGGAGAGCTGATAGGGATAGTGGTTCTCGAACCCCTTGAGCCCCGCCAGCGCCAGATAGTGCGACACGCGTTCCTGGATCGTCGCAGCGGGTGCGCCGGCCATGGCGAGACCGAAGGCGGCGTTGTCCCACACCGTCTTCCAGGGCAGAAGACCGAAATGCTGGAAGACTATGGCCACGCCTTCGGGCGGTCCGGCGACCGGGCGGCCGTTGACATTCAGCGATCCGCCGCTGATCTCGGCAAGCCCGGCGATGCAGCGCAGCAGGGTTGTCTTGCCGCAGCCCGACGGACCGACGACACACAGGATCTCCTGGGCGCCGACCTCAATAGTCAGGTTGTGGAAGGCGACTACGGCGCCGTCGAGGAAGAGCTTGCTGGCGCTCTCGACGGCGATCGCGGCGGCCGGGCGTTGCATATCAGCGGCCATCGTCGACGTCTCGACCTCGCGTTTTGCCGTCCCTGGGTTCGGTCTTCGCCGAATGAGATGCAATCGTTTGCACACTTTGCCGCCGCACGCAACGCAAGTCGGGAAGCCACCTGACAGACCGGGTTGCCGCCGTCACGGCCAGGCTTGACTCGTTCGGGTGCCGCCTCTACACTTAACCATATGGTTAAGTATCAGGACGCCGCTCTCGATCGCACCTTCGCCGCGCTGGCCGATCCCACGCGCCGCGCCTTGCTGGCGCAGCTCAGTCATCGGGCGGACATCTCGGTCAGCGATCTGGCGCGGCCGTTCCCAGTATCGCTGCCGGCGATCATGAAGCATCTCGCCGTGCTGTCGGATGCCGGCCTGATCCGGCGCACCAAGACCGGCCGCACGGTGGCGTGCCGGCTGAATGCAGGCCCGATGGAGGAGGCGATGGAGTGGCTCACCCGTTACCAGCGCTTCTGGTCCGAGCAGCTCGACCGCCTTGCCGCTTTCGTGGAGGACGATACATGGTCACCGTCGACAGCAAGCCCAGCCTTACCCTCAAGCGCCGGCTCAAGGCGCCGCCCGCGAAAGTCTACGCCGCCTGGACGGACGCGGCGCAGCTAGTCCGCTGGTTCGGGCCGGCGAACGTCACCGTGGTCAGCGCTGAGGCTGACGCCCGGGTCGGCGGCCGTTACCGCATCGTCATGCGCACCGCGGACGGCGAGGAGCACGATGTCGGCGGCATCTACCAGGAGGTGGTGCCGAACCAGAAGCTGGTCTTCAGTTGGGCCTGGCGCTCGACCCCGGAACGGGAATCGCGGGTCACCGTTGCCGTCAAGGCGGATGGTGACGGCACCTGGCTGACACTGACCCATGAGCAGTTCTTCGACGACGAAGCCCGCCAGCGCCACGAGCAGGGTTGGACCGGCACGCTCAACAAGCTTGAAGCCTATTTCAACGGATAGAGAGGAGACCGCTATGGCCAAGACCCAGCTGGCAGAGAAACCCGCACCGGCGCCGCAGCCTCTGCCACGCGGCGCCCATGGTACCTTCTATTGGAACGAACTGCTGACCCGCGACCCCGAGGCAGCCAAGAAATTCTACGCCACGACAATCGGCTGGAGCTTCGAGCCGATGCCGGCCGCCGGGGGTGGCACCTATTGGTGCGCCAAGCTCGGCGAGCATTATATCGGCGGCATCTTCGACATCAGCGGTCCCGAATTCGCGGGCCTGCCGGAGCACTGGATGTCCTATCTCGCGGTCGACGATGTCGACGCCCGGGCGAAGAGGGCGGTCGCTGCCGGTGCTGTGCTGACGAAGACCCTGGACATTCCCAATGTGGGCTGCATCGCCATGCTCCGTGAGCCCGGTGGCGCCGGGATCGGCTGGATCACACCGGCGCCTAAGACTTGAGAGGAACCCGCCCATGGAACGGCACCAACTCGTCTCGCCGGACGAATGGCTGGCCGCGCGCCGCGCTCTGCTGGCTAAAGAAAAGTCCCTGACCGAGGCGCGTGACGCGCTCAGCGCTGCTCGCCGCGCGTTGCCTTGGGTGAAGATCGAGAAGGATTACGTCTTCGAAGGACCCCGCGGGCAGGAATCGCTTGGCGAGCTATTCGAAGGCCGCGGCCAGCTGGTGGTCTATCATTTCATGTTCGGCCCGGACTGGCCCCAGGGTTGTCCGTCCTGCTCCTTTCTTGCCGACCATATCGACGGCGCCAACCGGCATCTCAAGCATCACGACGTGAACTTGCTTGCCATATCG
>VGEI01000283.1 GCA_016869415.1 Alphaproteobacteria bacterium | reverse complement strand
TTGATTAGTTAGATCAAGGCCTTGGAGCAGGTCAGCGACCAGCCGGACTGTGGTATCAGGGTCTTCTTGGACCATTAGATGGCCACGCCCGCGAAGCTGGGTGAAGCGTCGCTTCCCTGATCGTTCGGCCAGGCGTTGCGCCAGGACCGGGGCCATGAGTGTGGTCCAGTTCCGCTCGGGGCCCTTGTCAGGGTCGCCGCCGACCAGATGAACCGGGATCTCGACGGGAAAGCCTGCAAGGGCCCGGAAGGTCGAATCCTCTCCGAACGAGGCAAACGTTGCGGCCTCTACGGCCGGTGGGCAGGCGAGCGTGTATCCGCCGTCGACAGGCCGCAGCGTGGCCTGCGCGTGTGCCTTGAGATAGTCGGGGCTTAGACTGGCGAAAAGGCCGCGCCCGGTGAGCAGCCCGACGAGCTCGTCGGGGCTGGCAAAGCGCTCGCGGCGCTGACGGGTGCGTGCAACCAGCCGCCTGTCTTTCTCCGCGCATTCGGCGTGTTCCGGACGGTCCGGCGAGGGAAATATGGGTGGCTCGAAGAGCAGCAGTCCGCGCCACGGGGCGGCGCGCAGGAGTTCAGGAAAACAGGCGCCGAGATGCAACATTGCCGCCGCATTGAGCGAATGGCCGACATAGTGGATCGGCATGCCGGCGCGCGAGGCAACAGCGTCCGCGAGCCGCGCCAGGTCCCGGGCGTAGTCAGCGGGTGAACAACCGTCACCGAATGGCATCGTGACCTCGCTTCCGCCATGGCCCCGGGCGTCGAAGGCGTAAACCTCGGCGTCCCGGGTCAGCGCCCGGAGGAGCGGCAGATAAGAGCCGGCGGCAAAGCCGCAGGCATGGCCGAACATCAGGACCGGGGCGCCGGCACGGCTGGCGCGCAAACGGTAGAGATGCAGCCGCTTCCCGTCATGCCCGATGACGGGAATTAGCTCGGCGTCGCTGTCGGGAATGGAGACGAAGTCAGGCAACGGTTCAGCGGCGCGCAGCGTAGTCGCGTGCAGCCCGGCCAAAGAGGGCGAAAATGGACTTCGACAGTGCGTCGCTTTCCACCAGCCACTCGGGATGCCACTGCACGCCGAGCGCGAAGCCCTTGGCATCGGTCACGCGCACCGCCTCGATCACGCCATCCTCGGACACCGCTTCGATGGCAAGGCCGGGAGCCAGCCGGTCGATGGATTGCGCATGCAGCGAGTTGACCTGTGCCACGCTGCCGCGGGCCAGTTCCGCCAGCGAGCCGGACAGATCGACATGATGGACCGGGGCATAGCGAATCGAGTGCGGCTGATCGCGCGGCGCACGGTGGTCGCGCTTGCCGGGCAGCTCATGCACGTTCTGGTGCAGCGTACCACCCAGCGCCACGTTGAGTTCCTGGTGGCCGCGGCAGATCGCCAGCAGCGGCATGCCGGTGTCGATGATCTTGCGGATCAGCGGCAGCGTAGTCGCATCGCGCTTGGCGTCGTGCCTGGTGCCTTCCCGCGAGGCGGGTCCGCCGTAGCGCGCCGGCTCGACGTTGGAGGAGCTGCCGGTGAGCACGACGGCATCGAGGCGGGCGAGGAGTCCGGCACTGTCGGTGGCCGGGCCGATGGCCGGCAGGATCACCGGAATGCCGCCGGCGGCGACCACTGCGCGGATGTACTGCTCTGCCACCGAGTGCCAGGTGTAGGCCGACGAATCGATGACACAGGCCGGCAGACCTATGAGTGGTGCTCCTCCTTTAGCCATCTCAGCGCGTCCCCTGCTCGCCGAAGACCTTGGGATCGAGGAAGACAAAGAGCTGAGGATCGAGCGCCAACCCGGCCTGCGGTTCATAGAGCGCTACGCGGGTCAGCTGTCCCTGCGCGTCGGTGATTTGCCAGTTGGTGAGTTGGAACGGCCGCTCGCTGAATACGAGCGTGATGCGTCCGGCGCGCGGATCCTTGCTCTGCACGACCGAGATGCGCAACGCGCCCGGCCCGCGCTCGACGCCAGCCACGGTTACGTCGCCGGAGAGCTTCACGGGGTCGCGCACCAGCAGGCCGGCCGGTGTGGATTCGAGGCCGAGATAAGCGGGTGCCTTCAGGGCACGGTCGAAATGGATGAGATGCTGCCCGTTGGCAATCAGCAGGTTGGGATTGGGCGGGTCGTAGTCAACGCGCAACTTGCCTGGCCGCGAGAGATAAAGCGTGCCCTCGGCGCTGCCACCGGCCGGGTCGATCTGCAGGAAGCGGGCCCGCAGGGTCTTCAGGTTGTCGAGATAGGTCTCGACACGGCGGACGTCCTCAGCGTCTTGCGCGGAAAGCACGCGCTGGGCGACCGCCGGCCACGGCCCGAGGGCCGCGGCGCCCGCGGCGGCAACCAATCGGCGGCGGGATAAGGTATTGAAAGGCATCAGGTAAACCTTGGGCGAGATATAGGCTGTCGGCGCTGTGGCGGCAAGCTGACCGGACATATGCGGCTTTTTTGCGGGTTCGCCCGTTGATTTATCCACAAGGACAGCCTATTTAAGCATCGCACGTTCATGCACCGGCCGCTTGCCGTTCCGTCCGGGCTCCTCCCGGGCGCCTCATCAAGATAACCGTGATGCCGTGACCTGCCCCTCGCCTGTGCATTCGCCCGGGCGCGGGTTTCTCTATGAAAAGGAGCCTTCATGGCAACCGGTACCGTCAAGTTCTTCAACACCCAGCGTGGCTTCGGCTTCATCGCCCCCGATGACGGCTCGAAGGACGTGTTCGTTCACATCAGCGCCGTCGAGCGCGCCGGCCTCGGCACGCTGCGCGACGGGCAGAAGGTGAGCTTCGAAGTGACGACCGAGCGCGGCAAGCCCGCGGCGACCAACCTCAAGGCCGCCTGAGCAGCACGCTCGTCAGGGGTTGAACCTTGAACAGAACGGCGACCCGAAAGGGTCGCCGTTTTCGTTTGCGGACAGCTACGCCGCGTAATCGCCCTTGGGCGCCAGCACGTCGCGCTTGCCGACATGGTTGGCGGGGCTGACCACGCCTTCGGCTTCCATACGTTCGACGATGCGCGCTGCGCGGTTGTAGCCGATCTGCAGATGGCGCTGGATGAAGCTGGTGGAGCATTTGCGCTCGCGTGCCACCAGCGCCACGGCCTGGTCGTAGAGGCCGTCACCCGAGCCGCCCTCGCCCTCGCCGCCGGCCCCGGGCAGGGCGCCGAATTCCGGCTCCTCCTCGGTGATGTCCTCCATATACTCGGGCGAGCCCTGGTCCTTGAGGAATTTGACTACCGTCTCGACCTCGCGGTCGGAGACGAAGGGCCCGTGCACGCGGGTGATGCGCCCGCCGCCGGCCATGTAGAGCATGTCGCCCTGGCCGAGGAGCTGCTCGGCACCCTGCTCGCCCAGGATGGTGCGGCTGTCGATCTTCGACGTCACCTGGAAGGAGATGCGCGTCGGGAAGTTCGCCTTGATCGTGCCGGTGATGACGTCGACCGAGGGGCGCTGGGTCGCCATCATCAGGTGGATGCCGGCGGCGCGCGCCATCTGTGCCAAGCGCTGGATCGCCCATTCGACGTCCTTGCCGGCGACCAGCATGAGGTCGGCCATCTCGTCGACCACGACCACGATGAAGGGCAGCGGTTCGGTGTCGAGCGGCTGCTCCTCGAAGATCGGCTTACCCTCTTCGTCGAAGCCGGTCTGCACCCTACGGGTCAGCGTCTCGCCCTTTTTCTTCGCCTCGGCCAGGCGGGCGTTGTAGCCGGCGATGTTACGCACGCCGAGCTTCGACATGCTGCGGTAGCGGTTCTCCATCTCGCGCACCGCCCATTTGAGGGCGACGACGGCCTTCTTCGGATCGGTGACTACCGGCGAGAGCAGATGCGGAATGCCGTCATAGACCGAGAGCTCAAGCATCTTCGGATCGACCATGATGAAGCGGCACTCCTCCGGCGACAGCCGGTAGAGCAGCGACAGGATCATGGTGTTGATCGCCACCGATTTGCCGGAGCCGGTAGTGCCGGCGATCAGCAGGTGCGGCATCTTGGCGAGATCGGCGATCACCGGCGTACCGCCGATGTCCTTGCCGAGCGCCAGCGAGAGCAGCTGGCCCTGCGGGTCGCCGGCATGACCGGCGAGCAGTTCGCGCAAGTAAACGGTTTCGCGGCTGAGATTGGGCAGTTCGATGCCGATGACGTTGCGCCCCGGTACCACGGCGACGCGCACCGAAACCGCGCTCATCGAGCGCGCGATGTCGTCGGCGAGACCGATGACCCGGCTGGTCTTGGTGCCGGGGGCGGGCTCGAGCTCGTAGAGTGTTACCACCGGGCCTGGCCGCACTTTGACGATCTGGCCCTTGACCCCGAAATCGTCGAGCACCGATTCAAGCAGACGCGCGTTCTGTGCCAGCGCCTCCTCGTCGATCTTCACCGCTCCAGTACCCTTGGGCAGGGTCAGCAGATCGAGGGCCGGCAGGTGATAGCCGCCGCGCGAGCCGAGATCGAGACTGGCCTGCTTGCGGGGTGCCTTCTTGGGCAGGGGCTCGGCGGCGCGCGGCACGACCAGCTCCGCCGGAGCAGGACGAGCGCGCTCGATCTCCGGCTCCGCATCGCTTGGCATCTCCGGCGCGCCCTCGCCCTCGAGGCTTGGTTCAAGGCGCTCGCGCCGCGCCGCCTCGCGTGTGGCGGCACGGGCCACCGCCGGATCGCCGAACTGCGGTCGCCAGGCGGCGGCCCGGCGCAGGCCGCGACCGGCATAGTCGGCGCCGACGGCGACGCCATGCAGCATCGTCCGCCATTCGCCACGCGTTACCGCCAGGGCAAAGACCAGTGCCGCCCCGGCCATGGCCGCTGCCGCGATCGCTACCATCTGGGCGCCAAGGCCGAGATTGGCGGCGTTGCGCGTGACGCCGCCGAGGAAGAGCTGTCCGACCACGCCGCCGAGCCCGGTGTCGAGCGGCCGCGGCCAGCCCGTGGGCGCAGGCAGGGCCGATACCGCCATGGCTGCCAGCAGCAC
>VGEI01000282.1 GCA_016869415.1 Alphaproteobacteria bacterium | reverse complement strand
ATATACCGCGCCGCTCAAGCCGGCATGTTGATTCTGCGCCGGAGGCCGCACAGAGAGTCTCGATGAGGCGGGGGCGGCATTGACGGTTCCCTGCGAGGTTCCTATCGTACTCACAGCCCTAAAGGATTGGGCAGGAGCCCTGTTTTTCCGGCATGAACCCGTCCGATCTCGAGCGGAACGCGCGCAAGGCGAGTGCGCTGCTGAAGGCCATGGCCAACGACCGGCGCCTGCTGATCCTGTGCTTTCTGGCGCAGGGCGAAAAATCGGTTAGCGAGCTCGAAACCCTGATCAGCCTCAGCCAGTCCGCGCTCTCCCAGCATCTTGCCCGGCTGCGACGCGACGGGCTGGTGACCACCCGCCGCGCGGCCCAGACAATCTACTACTCGCTGGCCGGCCGCGAGGCCGGCGCGATCATGGAGACGCTCTATTCGCTCTTCTGCGAGCCCGTGAAGGCGCCGCTGCCGCCCTCGGAGCAGTCTGAACCCATCGGCGCCTGACCTGTCCGCTCACTCCGCCGGTGCGCTGCTAGCCGCCGCCGGGCGCTCGTCCTGCATCTGCGCCAGCTTCTTGGCGATCGTGTTGATCGGCTTGGTGTAGTGCGCCAGGAGCAGGTAGAGGCAGGGGATGACGACCAGTGTCATCACCGTAGCCAGCGCCACGCCGCCGATGATCACCCAGCCGATCGCTTCGCGGCTCTCGGCCCCGGCGCCAGCGGCCACGGCCAGCGGCACCGCGCCGCAGATGGTGGCGATCGAGGTCATCAGGATCGGACGCAACCGGACCACCGACGCCTCGAGTACGGCGTCGTGGATGCTCATGCCTTCGTCACGCAGCTGGTTGGCGAACTCCACGATCAGGATGCCGTTCTTGGCCATCAGGCCGACGAGCAGGATCATGCCGATCTGGCTGTAAACGTTGAGCGAGATGCCGGTCAGCCACAGCGCCAGCAGGCCGCCGGTGATGGCCAGCGGCACCGCCAGCATGATGATCAGCGGGTGGATCCAGCTCTCGAACTGGGCGGCCAGCACCAGGAAGACGACGAGCAGGGCCAGGCCAAAGGTGACATAGAGACTCTTCGACGATTCCTTGAACTCGCGGCTCTGGCCCTCGTAGGAGATGCGGACCTCAGGCGGCAGCAGCTCCTTCGCGTACCGATCCATGACATCGAGGGCCTCGGCCAGGGTGAAGCCCGGTGCCGGCGTCGCAGTCAACGTGATCGAGCGCAAGCGGTCGACGCGCGTCAGGTCTTGCGGACCTGCCGCTTCGCGGAAGGAGACCAGATTGGAGAGCGGAATGAGCTGCTGCGTGGTGGCCGAGCGCACGAAGATGTTCGTCAGGTCGTGCGGCCGCGAACGGTCCTCGGCGCGCGCCTGGAGCAGCACCTTGTACTCCTCGCCGCGGTCGACATACTGCGTGACCTCGCGCGAGCCGAACATGGTCTCTAGCGTGCGGGCGATGGTATCGACCGGCACGCCGAGATCGGCAGCGCGCAGCCGGTCTATGCCCACGCGGATCTCCGGCTTGTTCTCGCGGTGGTTCGAATCCGGATTCAGGAAGCGGCCGTCCCGGCGCATCTGTTCCAGCATGCGATTGCGCCAGTCACGCAGCGTCTCGTAATCAGTGCCGCCGATGACGTACTGGATGGGCACCTGGATGCCGCGCAGGCCGAGCGACGCCGGATTGGTGGCCGTGGCGCGCACGCCGGGGATGGCGAGGACCTTGGGGAACAGTTCGCGCTGAATCGCCTGTTGCTTCTTGGTGCGTTCATTCCAGTGCTTGAGCCGCAGCGAGATGGTCGCGGTGTTGACCGGTGCCGGGCGTTGCCAGCCCGGGGCGATATTGGCCATGATCGCATCCGCCTGGCCGCCCTCGATGTAGTGGCTGAGAAGACCCTCGATGCGTTTCACGTGCTCGCGCGTATAGTCGAGGCTCGCCCCTTCCGGTGCCACGACCTGGACGAATACCGCGCCACGGTCCTCGACCGGCGCGAACTCTTTGGGCAAGGAGACGAACAGCCCGTACATCAGGAACAGCGGCGCGACGAAGCCAAGCGCCAGCACCAAGATCGGCGCGTTCAGCGCGCGACCGAGGATGGCATGGTAGCCGCGATTCATTCCCTGGAAGAAGCGCTCGGTGACACGCACCAGCCAGCCCTCGCCGTCGTGATGGCTGAGCAGCTTCGAGCACAACATCGGCGTGAGGGTCAGGGCGATCAGGCCGGAGAAGATGACCGCGCTGGCGAGTGCGATGCCGAACTCGGTGAACAGCCGCCCGGTGTTACCCTCCATGAAGGAGAGCGGCACGAACACCGCCACCAGCGTCAGCGTCGTGGCGATGACGGCGAAGGCGATCTGCCGGGCGCCCAGGAGGGAGGCCAGCAGGGGCGGCTCGCCGAGTTCGATGCGCCGGTGCACGTTCTCGAGCACAACGATCGCATCGTCGACCACGATGCCGATCGCCAGCACGTAGGCGAGCAGGGTGAGCACGTTGATCGAGAAGCCGAGTGCCGCCATCACAGTGAACGAGGCGATGATCGACACCGGAATGGCGATCGACGGAATCAGGGTCGCGCGGATCGAGCGCAGGAAGATGAAGATCACGCCGACGACCAGCAGCATGCCGATGCCGAAGGCGTGATAGACCTCGTTCTGCGATTGGCGGATGAACAGCGCTTCGTCGTAGATGATCGTGTAGCGCAGGCCCTCGGGGAATGACGGGGCCAGGCTGATCAGCTCCGCCTTGACGCCGTCGGCCACGTCCAGCGTATTGGCGGTGGATTGGCGCACGATGCCGAGGCCGATCGAGGTGCGGCCGGTGGCGCGCATCTCGCTGCGCTCGTCTTCGGGTGCGACCTCGACCTTTGCCACTTCGCCCATGCGGATCGGGTAACCACCGCGAATCGCCACCACGATGGCCGAGAACTCCTCGGGCGTCTTCAGGCGGGAATCGGTCTTGACGGTGAACTCGCGCGCCGTGCTCTCCAGGCGCCCGCCGGGCAGCTCGACGTTCTGCCGCTTGATGGCGGTCTCGACGTCGTCGGCGGTCAAATTGCGCGCCGCCAGGGCCTGGCGGTTCAGCCAGATGCGCATCGAGTAGCGGCGGTCACCGCCCACATTGACCGCCGCGACACCCGGCACGATGGCCAGGCGGTCGACGAGGTTCCTTCGCGCATAGTCGGTGAGCTGCATCTGGTTCATCGTGTCGCTGTTGAGCGAGAACCAGAGGATCGGGAAGGCGTCGGAATCGACCTTGTTGATGATCGGCAGGTCGGCGCCATCGGGCAGACGTGCCAGGATGCGGCCGATGCGGTCACGCACATCGGCGGCGGCGGCGTCGATGTTGCGGGACAGGCGGAACTCGATGACCACCTGGCTGCGCTCCTCGCGGCTGGTCGAGGTGATGCGCCTAACGCCCTCGATGCCGGAGATGGCGCGCTCGACAGCCTCGGTGATGCGGCTTTCGACCACCTCGTTGCTGGCGCCCTTGTAGACGGTAACCACCGAGACGATCGGCCTATCGATCTGCGGATATTCGCGCACCGGCAATTTCGTGTAGGCCGCGAACCCGAGCACCACCAGCATCAGGCTGATGACGGTGGCGAAGACCGGGCGTTTGATCGAGACGTTGGAGAGAACCATGGAGACTCCTGCGGCGCCGGAGGTCTGGCGATTGGAACTTAACTGGTTGGGCGGAGCGGCTGCGGGGCAACGGTCTGCCCGTGACGGACCCTCTGGATGCCGCGGGCGACAACGGTCTCGCCTGCCTTGACGCCGTCGATGACCTCGACCTCGCCGGACAGGCGCTGATTGAGCCTGATGTCGCGCCGCTCCACGCGGTTGTCGCGCACCACGAAGACGTAGTGCTTGGCGCCCTCGGCCACGACCGCCTCATCCGGTACGATGATCGCCTCACGGCGATCGAGGACGATCTCGACGGAGAGGAAAAGGCCGGGCTTGAGCTGCTCGTCGGGATTGTCGAAGAGCGCGTTGACCTTGACCGAGCGCGTGGCCGGATCGATGCGGGTATCTATCGCCGTGACCTTGCCGGTGAACGTCCGGCCGACATAGGCGGAGCTGCGCGCCGCCACTTCCAGATCGGGGCGCAGACGGCCGAGGAAGATCTCAGGAACGTTGAACTCGACCTTGATCTTCGAGATGTCGTCGAGGGTAGTGATCATAGCGCCCGGCTGGACCAGGGCACCGATGCTGACCTGGCGCAGGCCGACGCGGCCGGCGAAGGGTGCCGTCAGGCGCACGTCGTCGAGCCGTGCGTCGACCGAACGGATGCGCGCTTCCGCGCTCCGCACCCGGCCTTCCAGGGCGCGCGACTGCGCCTCCAGCTGATCGAGGCGGGCCTCGGTGACGTTGCCGGTGGTGCGCAGCTGCTTGGCGCGTTCGAGCTGCTGACGGACCTCGTCGCGGGCGGCACGCGCCGACTCGACTTCCGCCCGCGCCTGATCGAGATCGGCGCGGCGTTCCTTGTTCTCCAGCTCGATGAGAACCTGGTCCTTGCGGACCTTCTGGCCCTCCTCGAAGCCGATGATGGCGATGTTGCCGGTCTGCTTGGCGGTGATGACGACCGACTCGTTGGCCCGCGCCGTGCCGACCGACTCGGTCTGCTCGATGACCGTGCCCGTGCGGACCACGGTGGTCTCTACCGGGACCGGCGCGCCGCCGCCCCGGGCGGCCGGCGTGGCGGCCGCGGTCGAGGCCTGCCGGTCCTTGTAGACATACCAGCCGCCGCCGCCGATCCCCACCAGGGCGGCGACGACGATCACCTGCGTCACGATGCGCATAAAAAGCGTTTCCCTGTACCGGCGCCCCCGGCCTCACGGCCGTTTGTTTACACGCACAAGCCGGGCCAAATCCTGCGCTACAATATTAGCCTTTGGCCATCGCGCGGGAAAGGCCCGAGAGCCCCCTAAAATGTTGATTAACACGCGCTTGG
>VGEI01000281.1 GCA_016869415.1 Alphaproteobacteria bacterium | reverse complement strand
CCGCCGGCGGCTCGCTTCATCCCGGCCAGCCGGTCGAGGTCCGGCTGTCTGCTCCGGCCGCGAAAGCGGCGCGCCCGTGACCGGCGAGCTGGTCATCGACGTGCAGGGCCTGTCGAAGAGCTTCGGCGGACGCACGGTGGTCCGTGACGTCGGCATCCAGGTGCGGCGCGGCGAGATCTGCGGCTTTCTCGGCCCCAACGGCAGCGGCAAGACGACGACCATCCGCATGCTCTGCGGCCTGCTCACGCCCGATGCCGGCGAGGGCAGGTGCCTCGGCTACGACATCCGCCGCGAGGCGCCGCGCATCAAGCGCGAGGTCGGCTACATGACACAGAAATTCAGCCTCTACGAGGATCTGTCGATCCGCGAGAATCTCGATTTCGTGGCCCGCATGTACGACATGCCGGAGCGCGGCGCGGCGGTCGGCCGCACGCTCGAGCAGCTCGGTCTCGCCGGCCGGCAGCGTCAGCTCGCCGGCTCGCTCTCGGGTGGCTGGAAGCAGCGCCTGGCGCTGGCCGCCTGCATTCTGCACAACCCCCGCCTGCTGCTGCTCGACGAGCCGACGGCCGGCGTCGACCCCAAGGCGCGGCGCGAGTTCTGGGACCAGATCCACCGGCTGGCTACCGACGGCCTCACCGTGCTGGTCAGCACGCACTACATGGACGAGGCCGAGCGCTGCCACAAGATCGCCTACATCGCCTACGGGCGGCTGCTGACCGAAGGCACGGTCGAAAGCGTGATCCGCGATTCGGGCATCGCCACCTGGGAGGTGACGGGGCCGGATCCCGTGTCGCTGGCCCGCCGTCTCGAGGAGACGCCGGGCATCGACATGGTCGTGCCCTTCGGCACCACGCTCCATGTCGGCGGGCTCGACCCTGCGGCGCTGCAGGCGGCCATCGCGCCCTTCCGCGCCGATCCGGCCCTGCGCTGGCTGCAGGCCGAGACCGGGCTCGAGGACGTGTTCATCGCGCTGATGATGCGCGCCAAGGACGAGCTGCAGTGAGCACGGCTTTTTCCTTCGCGCGCTTCTGGGCTGTGCTGATCAAGGAATTCGTCCAGATGCGCCGCGACCGGCTGACCTTCGCCATGATGATCGGCGTGCCGGTGATGCAGCTGCTGCTCTTCGGCTACGCCATCAACGCCGATCCCAAGGCGCTGCCCACGGCGATGGTCAGCGCGGAGAGCTCGAGCTTCAGCCGCAGTTTTCTCGCCGCAGTGCAGAACTCCGGCTACTTCCGCCTGGTGCGCGAGGCGCGCAGCGAGGCCGAGGCGGCGGTGCTGCTGGCCCGCGGCGACGTGCAGTTCGTCATCACCATCCCGCACGATTTCTCGCGCCGGCTGGTGCGCGGTGAGCGTCCGCCGCTGCTGGTCGAGGCCGACGCCACCGACCCCGCGGCCACCAGCAACGCGCTCTCGGCCCTGCAGCAGATCGCCCGCACGGCGCTGCTCCCTGACCTCGACGGTCCGCTGCGGCACCTGCGGGCCGGCGAGCCGGCCTTCGAGCTGCGCCTGCACCGGCTTTACAACCCCGAGGGCGTCACCCAGTACAACATCGTGCCCGGCCTGATCGGCACGATCCTGACCATGACCATGGTGATCATGACCTCGCTCGCCATGACGCGCGAGCGCGAGCGCGGCACGATGGAGAACCTGCTGGCCATGCCGGTGCGACCGGTCGAGGTGATGCTGGGCAAGATCATTCCCTTCATCATGGTCGGCTATGTCCAGGTCGTGGTCATCCTGCTGGCGGCGCGCTACCTGTTCGGCGTGCCGATTACCGGCAGCCTGGCGCTGCTCTCGCTGGTGCTCGTCGTCTTCATCGCCGCCAACCTGTCGATCGGCTTCACCTTCTCGACCGTGGCGGCCAACCAGCTTCAGGCCATGCAGATGTCGTTCTTCTTCTTCCTGCCCAGCATCCTGCTCTCGGGCTTCATGTTCCCCTATCGCGGTATGCCGGGCTGGGCGCAGGCGCTGGGCGAGATCCTGCCGCTCACCCATTTCCTGCGCATCGTGCGCGGCATCCTGCTCAAGGGCAACGGCTGGGTGGAGGTCTGGCCGGAGCTCTGGCCGCTGCTGGCCTTCATGCTGGCGGCCATGGCCCTCGCCCTGCTGCGCTACCGGCGCACCCTGGACTGATTGCGGCGCCTCAGTCGAGGAAGACGTTCGGCTTGAGGAAGATGCCGAGGCAGAGACAGCCCCGGGGCGACCAGGCGACGTGCCGGTGCCCGGCCGGGCGCCAGATGAAATTGCCGGCCGTGGTCTCGTTGCCCTCGTCGTCGGCCAGGCTGCCTTCGATCACATAGGTCTGCTCGACGTCGGCGTGCTCGTGCAGCGGCAGGCGAGCGCCGGGCGCCATGCGCACCAGCGCCGTGATCAGGCCGCGCTTCTCGTCACGCAGCAGGATCTTCTGCTCGACGCCCGGGAAGGGTGTGGGGTGCCAGGGCAGGTCGGCGACCGGGACGACACGCGAGACGGTGGGCGGCAGCGATTCCTGGCCGGCGATGTCAGGCGTCACGGCGGTCATGGCATCCTCCCAAGCTGGCCGCTCGCATCATCGGCGTCGCTTCGGGGGGATGCAAGACCCCGCGTCCATTCACCTCTCCCCCATTCTTTCTTCGCGCCTGTCGCGGGCCTTGAAGGCCCGCAACACAGCGCAAGCGGGAGAGGTCGCGAGCGAGAGCGAGCGGGTGAGGGGAAGCGGCTCAAGACTGGAAACATTGCCGCCGCGTCGAGACTGCCCCTCACCCCAACCCTCTCCCGGCGGGAGAGGGAGTCGGAGCTACGTAGCCGGCGCCAGCCTCGCCACCGGCTTCTCCTGGATCGGCCAGTGGACGAGGCCCGAGGCGATGCCGAGGGCGATCGAGATCCACCACATGGTCTCGTAGGAGCCGGTGGCGTCGTAGAGCCGTCCGGCCAGCCAGACGCCGAGGAAGGAGCCGACCTGGTGCGAGAAAAAGACGATGCCGAAGAGCATCGACATCCAGCGCGTACCGAAGAAGGTGGCGACCAGGCCGCTGGTCAGCGGCACGGTCGACAGCCAGAGCAGGCCGAGCGTGCCGGAAAGCAGGATGATCGCCGTGGCGCTCGGCGGCACCAGCAGGAAGCCGACGAAGACCAGCGAGCGCCCGAAATAGATAAGAGAGAGGCCGCGGCGCTTCTCCATCCACTTTCCGGACTGCCCGGCCATGAAGGTGCCGATGATGTTGGCAATACCCACCAGCATCAGTGCGTAGGGCCCGACCCAGTCGGGCAGCAGCAGGTCGCGGGTGTAGGCCGGCAGATGCACGGTGATGAAGGCGACGTGGAAGCCGCAGACGAAGAAGCCGGCGGTAAGCAGCAGGAAGCTCGGGTGGCCGAAGGCCTCGCTCAGCGCCTCTTTCATGGTCTGGTTGCTGCCCGGTGCGGCAGCGCCGCCCGTGGCCGGCCTGGCGTCGAGCGGCCAGGCGAAGACAATGAGCAGCGAGGTGATGGCCATCAACCAAACCAGGCTGTCCTGCCAGCCGAAACTTTCGATCAGCTGGTGCATGACCGGCAGGGCGGCGAAGCCGCCGATGCCGGCGGCCATGCCGGTCGAGGCGATGGCGGTCATTCTCTTTTCAGGGGGAGCAAGACGTCCGACCACGCCGATCAGCGAGGTGACGCCGGTGCCGCTGACGCCGAAGCCCATCAGCACGCCGGCGACGATCAGCATGGTGCCGGAGGTGGCGGCGTAGAGCACCCAGAGTCCGGCGACGGTGCAGGCGACGCAGAAGGCGACGACCCAGCGCGCCCCGTACTTGTCGATCAGCGCGCCGGAGACCGGCGAGCCGGCCCCCATGAGCAGCAGGTTGATCGCCATCATCAGGCTGAACGGCTCGCGGCCGACGCCGAGCGCGCCGATCACCGGCAGCTGGTAGAGGCCCATCGACTGGGAGCGGCCCATGGTGATGCCGACGATCAAGCCGACCAGCAGGATGAGCAGCGGATAGGGCAGGGCCCCCGGCGATGCCGGGGCCGGGGCGGAGGCGGGGGAGGTGTTCATGGCAGGCATCCTGGCTGGCGCGCGGGGGCCGCGCAAATGAATGTATATACAGCCACGGGACTAGAAATATTCATGCAGCAAGCCGCTCGAGCAGCCGGCCGAGCGAGGCGTGCAGGGCGGCAACGTCGGCCCGTCCAACCGATTCCTCGATCTGATGCTGGGCCTTCGCCCAGACCGGCCGCGCCTCGGCCAGGCGCTCGCGGCCCCTGGCGGTGAGGTGCAGCATGCGCGAGCGCCGGTCGCGCGGATCGCGGGCGAAGACCACCAGGCGCTGGCGCTGCAGCGGCCGCAGGTTGCGGGTCAGGGTCGTGGGGTCCATGACCAGCTGCTCGGCAAAGGCGCCCACCCCGATGCCGTCGGCGGCGCTCAGCCGGGCCAGCAGCCCGTACTGGGTGATGGTCAGCCCCAGGGGCTCGAGGTGCTGGTCGTAGATCTGGGAAAGCCGGCGCGTCGCCTTGCGTAGCCACATGCAGCTGCAGCCGAGCAGGCCGGCTGGATCGGGGCTCGCCTTGGCGGCCGGTCTTGCGGGCATGGCCGGCTATATACCTGTATATGCAGGTATTGGCAAGAGCACCGGATGGCCGGCTCAGGCGGCTCGCTTGATGCTGATGCGCAATTTGAGGCCTCCGGCCTCCGCCATATCCACCAGGGTATCGAGCGAGAAGAGATCGATACGGCCGCGCGTCAGGTCGGAAACGCGGGGTTGGGTCACGCCGAACTTCGCCGCCGCCTGGCGCTGGGTCCAGCCGTTCCGGCGGATGAGTTCCGCCAGCTCGATCATCAGCTCGGACCGGACCCGCAGGCTCGCGGCAGCAGGCCGGGTGTCCTCCAGTGCATCCCAGACGCTGGCAAATCTACGGCTTTTCATGACCTGCCTCGTGTCAGTTCCTTGTACCGCTTCGCCGCAAGTTCGATGTCGCTCCGGCTCGTCTTCTGGGTCTT
>VGEI01000280.1 GCA_016869415.1 Alphaproteobacteria bacterium | reverse complement strand
CGTCAGCAGCTAGAATCTCATCGCCTGGCGCTGGCACCGGCTAGGCGATCGTCGGGTGATCCGCCGTCGCTCGCAAGCGCTTGATCTCGATCAATGCCGCCTTCACCCGTTGAAGCGAGCCTGCGAGGTGCATCCGCCCTCGAAAGGTATTCGCCATGCCCCGCCTGCTCGTCGCCGTCGACGGCTCCCAGCATTCCGACAACGCCACGCGCTTCGCCATCGACCTGGCCCGCTGCTGCGGCCCGGCCGAGATTTTCGTGATCACCGTCATGCCCATGCTGACGGGCGAGGTGAAGACCTTCATCCCGAAAGAGATGATCGACCGTTACTACCAGGAGGAAGGCACGAAGGCGTTGGCTTCGGCGCGCAAGCTGCTCGACGATGCCGGTCTGCCCTACAAGCATCATATCGGCGTCGGCACCATCGGAAAGGCGATCGTCGCCTATGCCAACGAGCAGCGCTGCGATCAGATCATCCTCGGCAGCCGTGGCCACGGTGCGGTCGTCGGGCTGGTCCTTGGTTCCGTGGCGACGCGGGTCATCGCCGAAGCCTCGCAGCCGGTGACCGTCGTCAAATAGCGCCGCCTCAGGCGCGGCGGTCCTGGTACAGCATCTCGGCCGCCTTCTCGGCGATCATGATCACCGGCGAGTTGGTGTTGCCGGAAGTGATGGTCGGCATGATCGAGGCGTCGGCCACGCGCAGGCCCGCAAGGCCGCGCACGCGCAGGCGCTCGTCGACCACCGCACCCGCATCCTGGCCCATCTTGCAGGTGCCCACGGGGTGGAAGATCGTCGTGCCGATGTCGCCGGCGGCTTTCGCCAGGTCGGCATCGCTGACGATCTGCGGGCCGGGGCGGAACTCTTCCGGCGTGAAGCGCTTCAGTGCCGGGGCGGCGCAGATGCGCCTTGTCAAACGGATGGCGTCGGCGGCGACCTGCCGGTCCTCCGGTGTCGCCAGATAGTTCGGCCGGATCGCGGGATGGGCGCGCGGATCGGCGCTCTTGATGCGTACCGTGCCGCGGCTGGTTGGCCGCAGGTTGCAGACCGAGGCGGTGAAGGCCGGGAAGGGATGCAGCGGGTCGCCGAATTTGTCGAGCGACAGCGGTTGCACGTGATACTCGAGATTCGCCGTGTCCTTGGCCGCGTCGCTGCGGGCGAAGGCGCCGAGCTGGCTGGGCGCCATGGTCAGCGGCCCGCGGCGCATCAGGAAATACTCCAGGCCCATGCCGATGCGCCCGAGCAGGCGGTTGGCCCGCTCGTTGAGCGTGCGCGTGTTGGCAACCTTGAACACGGTGCGGATCTGCAGATGGTCCTGCAGGTTCTCGCCGACGCCGGGGAGCTCGTGGCGCACGGCGATGCCATGCTCGCGCAACAGCCCGGCCGGCCCGATGCCGGAGAGCTGCAGGAGCTGCGGCGAGCCGATCGAGCCGGCGGCCAGGATCACCTCGCCGGCCTCGGCCGAGCTCTCGACGCCGTGCCGCCAGAAATCGATGCCGGTCACCCGCCTTCCGTCGAGGCGCAGGGCCTTGGCCTGGGCGTGGGTGAGGACCGTCAGGTTCGGGCGTTTGAGCGCCGGCCGCAGGAAGCCCTTCGCCGTCGTCCAGCGCACGCCGCTCTTCTGGTTGACCTGAAAATAGGCGCAGCCTTCGTTGTCGCCGCGGTTGAAGTCGCCGATCTTGGGGATACCGGTCTCGGCCGCCGCCTCGCGGAAGGCGTCGAGGATCTCCCAGCGCAGGCGCATCTCCTCGACCCGCCACTCGCCGCCGGCCCCGTGCGCCTCGTCGGCGCCGTGCACGAAATCCTCGGATTTGCGGAAATAGGGCAGCACGTCGTCCCAGGCCCAGCCGGAATTGCCCATCTGGCGCCAGAGGTCGTAGTCGCGCGCCTGGCCGCGCATGTAGATCATGCCGTTGATCGCCGAGCAGCCGCCCAGCACCCTGCCGCGCGGGTAGTTGAGCGCCCGGCCGTTGAGCCCCGGCTCGGCCTCGGTCTTGAAGCACCAATCGGTGCGCGGGTTGTTCTGGGTGTAGAGATAGCCGATCGGGATGTGGATCCAGATGTGGTTGTCGCGCCCGCCGGCCTCGAGCAGCAGCACGCGCACATTCGGATCGGCCGACAGGCGGTTGGCCAGCACGCAGCCGGCCGAGCCGGCGCCGACGATGACGTAGTCGAAGCGGCCGATCGATGTTGGAACGGTTGTGGTCATCTCACCTCTATGCAGGCCGCAATGTTACAGCCAACGACAGTAGCGACAAGTCAGTAGTAACCCTCTCCGCCCGCTTGGGGGGAGAGGGTGCGAACGAAGTGAGCGGGTGAGGTGGGCTCTGGTGGAAAGACACCTCACCCTCCCGTCGCTTACGCGCAACGCGCGGCGTTGTCGCGTTAGCGACGGGCCCCTCCCTCTCCCCACTTCGTGCGGAGAGGGGCTCCAGGGCGGACAGTTTTTCGTCAGCTCGCGCTGTAGCCGCCGTCGACCGGGATGGTGACGCCGGTGATGGCGCGGGCGGCGGGTGAGGCGAGGTACACGACAATGCCGCCGAGCTCGTCGGGCTCGCTCCAGCGCCCGTCGGGCAGCCGCTCCGACACTTTGCGGAAGAACTCCGGGTTCTCGCGCCCGGGACGGGTGAGCTCGGTCTTGAACCAGCCCGGTGCCACGGCGTTGACCCTGATGCCGTCCTTGGCCCAGGCGAGGGCCAGCGACTTGGTGAGCTGCACCAGCCCCGCCTTGGCGGCGCCGTAGGCCGGCGCATGCGGGCTGCCGAAGAGGCTGTACATCGAGCCGACGTTGATGATGCAACCCCTGCTGGCGGCGAGCTTCGTCCGGAAGGCGGTGGCGAAGCGCAAGCTGCCGACGAGGTGCACGTCGACGATGTGCTGGAAGGTCTCGACCTCGTACTCCTTCACCCGGCCGATCTTGCCGGCGAACTGCACCAGCACGTCAAGCGACGGTGTCGCGTCGGCCAGGCGCTGCACCGCCGCCGTGTCGCAGACGTCGATCACCACATGGTCGAAGCCGTCTTTCGTGGCGGGGGCGGGCGCCATGTCGGCCAGGGTCACCTGCGCGCCGGCCCCTTTGAACGCCTCGCCGACGGCGAGGCCCAGGCCGCCCCGCCCGCCGGTGACCAGGACGCGCTTGCCGGAAACATCGAAACTGGGTGCTGCCATTATTCCCTCGTGCCGCCTCTGCACAGTCAAGGCGTGACCAGACCGCGCCTGTGGTTTCCTGTCAATGACAGGCCGTGAAAAGCCCGCATGGACGCGGGCACGTCCGGTCCCGTAGCCTCCGTTCCTATGCACAGCGCTGTCTGGTCTTTGGCCGCGATCATCGCCGGCACCTTCATGCTGCAGGGCGGCAACGGCCTGCTCGGCACCTTCCTCTCCCTGCGTCTGGCCCTGGAAGGGGTGCCGTCCTTCCTCATCGGCATCGTGGTCGCCTCCTATTCCGCCGGCTTCCTGGTGACCTGCCTGTTCGGTTACCGGCTGATCCGGGGCGTGGGCCATATCCGCGCCTTCGCTGTCTGCGGGGCGCTGATGTGCTGCGTCACCCTGGCCTTCGCGCTCAAGGTCGACCCCTTCGTCTGGGCCGCCCTGCGCCTGCTCACCGGTGCGGCGGCCGCCGGCATGTTCATGATCGGCGAGAGCTGGCTCAACGACCGCACGCCGTCGTCGATCCGCGGGCGCGTCTTTGCCATCTATTCGCTCTCCAACATGACGGCGCAGAGCAGCTGTCAGCTCCTGCTCTTCGTCGCCGATCCGGCCGGGCTCGCCTTCTTCATGATCACCGCCGGGCTGTTCTCGGCCTCGCTCATCCCTGTGGCGCTGACCCGCGCCTCGGCGCCCACCCTGCCGTCGATCGAAGCCTTCGGCCTGCGCCGGCTGTTCCTCGTCTCGCCGGTGGCGGTGGTCGGCTGCATCTGCGCCGGGCTGGTCAACGCCTCCGTCGGCGGCCTTGCCCCGGTGTTCGCGCTCGGTGTCGGGCTCGGCAGCGACGAGGTCGGTCTGTTCACCGCCGCCCTGGTGCTGGGCGGGATGCTGCTGCAATGGCCGCTCGGCCGCCTGTCGGACCGCTACGACCGGCGCTGGGTGGTGCTGGGCGTGGCGTTGACCGCGGGGACGGTTGCCCTGAGCCTGGCCTCCCTGGCCGGCGGCCCGGTTCTCGGTCTCGTGCTGCTGGCCATGGCCTTCGGTGGCTCCGCCTATTCTGTCTACCCACTCTGCGCCTCGCACGCCAACGACCATGCCAGCCGTGAGCACGCGGTCGGGGTGTCGAGCGGTCTGCTGCTCTCCTGGGCCATCGGCTCGATCGTCGGTCCGCTGATCGCCACGACCTCCATGGGCCTGTTCGGGCCCTCCGGCCTGTTCTTCTACACGGCGAGCATCAGTCTGCCGCTCGCCCTCTATGTCGTCTGGCGCATGACTCGCCGTGCACCCGTGCCGGCGGAGCAGCGCAGCGCCTTCGTCGCCCAGGCGTCGGCGGTCACGCCGAGCGCCCAGGCGTCGGCGGTCACGCCGAGCGCCACAGCGCTCGACCCGCGTTCCGGCCAGTCTTGACTTGGACGCCGGCGGCGGGGATCACTGCAGCAATAACGGTTCGGGGAGAAGAAGACGATGAATCTCGGTCTCAAGGGCAAGCGGGTCCTGGTCACGGCGGGGGCGACCGGCATCGGCCGGGCGACGGCGCGCGCCTTCGCGGCCGAGGGCTCGCGCGTCTTCATCTGCGACGTCGACACCGCCGAGCTGGCGAATTTCGCCAAGGAGAATTACGGCATCGGCACCACGGTCGCCGACGTCTCGGACAAGAAGGCGGTCGATCATCTCTTCGCCGAGGCGCACAAGTTCCTCGGCGGGCTCGACATCCTGATCAACAACGCCGGCATCGCCGGGCCGACCGGGCCGGTCGAGGCCCTGAGCCTCGCCGACTGGCAGCGCACGCTCGACGTCAACATCACCGGCCAGTTTCTCTGCGCCAGGAAAGCCGTGCCGCTGCTCCGCCAGGCGGGCGGCGGCTCGATCGTCAACCTGTCCTCGGCGGCGGGGAAG
>VGEI01000279.1 GCA_016869415.1 Alphaproteobacteria bacterium | reverse complement strand
ACAATGCGACGGTGCCCATCGGCTGGGTGGCCATCGGCAACCCGGCGCAGATCCTTGCGCCAAACGAGCATGAGAAGATCTGGGAGATCCAGAAGACCCTCGACTTCCCCAAAGCGGTCTTCAACCTCGAGCGCCCGCCCAAGGGCCAGACGATCATGCCCGAACTGACGAAGCGCTATGCGGCGCATCTGCGGGCCCACCGCCAGGACCAGCGGCTCGACTGAACGAAAAGGGGCGTCGCGGGGGATTCCTCGCGACGCCCCTGCGATGCAGCCGGACGAGGGCTCAGGCCATCGCCTTCTTCAGGTTCTCGTCGATCTTGTCGAGGAACTGCGTGGTGGTGAGCCAGGTCTGGTCCGGCGAGACGAGCGCCGCCAGATCCTTGGTCATGAAGCCGCTCTCGACCGTGCCGACGCAGACCTTTTCCAGCGTCTCGGCGAACTTGGTCACCTCGGGCGTGTTGTCGAAGCGGCCGCGATAACCCAGGCCCCGCGTCCAGGCGTAGATCGAGGCGATCGGGTTGGTCGAGGTCTGCTTGCCCTTCTGATGCTCGCGGTAATGGCGGGTCACCGTGCCGTGAGCCGCCTCAGCCTCGACCGTCTGACCGTCGGGCGTCATCAGCACCGAGGTCATCAGGCCGAGCGAGCCGTAGCCCTGGGCCACGACGTCGGACTGCACGTCGCCGTCGTAGTTCTTGCAGGCCCAGAGGAAGTTGCCGTTCCACTTGAGCGCCGAGGCGACCATGTCGTCGATCAGGCGGTGCTCGTAGGTCAGCTTCTTTTCCTTGAACTTGCCTTCGAACTCGCTCTTGAACACCTCCTCGAAGATGTCTTTGAAGCGGCCGTCATAGACCTTGAGGATCGTGTTCTTGGTTGAGAGATAGAGCGGATAACCGCGCATGTAGGCATAGTTGAAGCAAGCACGAGCGAAGCCACGAATAGAGTCGTCGACGTTGTACATCGCCATGGCGACGCCCGAGCTCGGGAAGTCGAAGACCACGTGGCGGATGTTGCTCTGACCGTCGGTTCCGGTAAAGGTGATCGATAGCTTGCCCGGGCCGGGAACCTTGAAGTCGGTGGCGCGATACTGGTCGCCGTAGGAGTGCCGGGCGACGACGATCGGTGCCGTCCAGGTGGGCACCAGGCGCGGCACGTTCTTGCAGATGATCGGCTCGCGGAAGATGGTGCCGTCGAGGATGTTGCGGATCGTTCCGTTGGGCGAGCGCCACATCTGCTTGAGGCCGAATTCCTTCACGCGCCCCTCGTCGGGAGTGATGGTCGCGCACTTCACGCCGACGCGGAACTTCTTGATCGCGTTGGCGGCGTCGATGGTGATTTGGTCGTCGGTGCGGTCGCGCGCTTCGACGCCGAGGTCGTAATACTTCAGGTCGATGTCGAGGTACGGGAGAATGAGCCGCTCGCGGATCATCTTCCAGATGATGCGGGTCATCTCATCGCCGTCGAGCTCGACGACCGGGTTGGCGACCTTGATCTTCTTCATATCGGGAAACCCCTGACTTTACTTGGAATTATCGCGAGCGCGTGACCTGCGCTGCAGCACAAGGCGGGTGTTTTAGCGCAACCCGTGCCGCCTGTCATTGTCGCGTAGACGGGCATTTCTATAGGCGCTTGGGCTGTGACTTCACCCGGGGGCGGGGAGCGGCCCGCAGGGCGGGCAGCACGTCGTCCACCGTGCGAACAATCTTGAACAGGTTTCGGAAGCTTGCCCTGGCATAGCCGTGGCGAATGATCCATTCGATAAGGTCGATCAGCGGTGTCCAGTAGCCGTGGCTCTCCACCAGGACGATCGGCTTGTCGTGGAAGCGCAGCTGGCGCCAGGTCAGAACCTCGAAGAACTCATCGAGCGTGCCCGGTCCGCCAGGCAGGACGACGAAGGCATCCGAGCGCTTGAACATCGCCATCTTGCGGCTGTGCATGCTCTTGGTGACGACGAGGCGCGTCACCTTGCCGTAGCCGACCTCCTTCTTGATCAGATCCGCCGGGATAACCCCGATCACCCGGCCGCCCGCAGACAGCGCTGCGTCAGCCATCAACCCCATCAGCCCAACATGGCCGCCGCCGTAAACCAGTTCGATCCTGGCGGCGGCGAGGGCCCGGCCGAAGGCGACAGCATCGCGGCGATGACGGGCCGGTCCGCGGCCGGACGAGCCGCAATAGACACAGACGGAGCGGATACGGCGCTTCGGGGGCTTGGCCATGAACCGGGTAGATGGGCCGGGAGGAGGGCGATTGCGATTCGCCCAAGGGCGGTTAAGATACCCCCTGTCAGGAATAAAAAGCGACCCACGGTGTTGTTGGGGCACCGGTCTTCCGCGGATCGCAATATTGGGAGTTGTGAGCATGACTAAGGGTTTACGCTTTGGATTGGCGACCGCCGCTTTCGCTGCGGTGGTGGGCACGGCGTTGATCGCTGAAGCCCAGTCGCCGCAGATCGCCGCTCGGCAGGACGGCATGAAACAGCAGGGTGCCCAGATGCGTGTCCTGACGCCGATGATGCGGGGTGAGCAGCCTTACAATATGGCCGCTGCCAAGCAGGCGGCGGGTGTGCTGGTGGCCAGTGCGAAGAACATCCCCGGTGCGTTCGGCCCAGGCACCGAGGGCGGCAACGCTCTGCCGGCCATCTGGACGAGCAAGGCGGATTTCGACAGCAAGGCGAAGGCCCTCGAGGACGCGGCGATGCGTCTCGCCGCGGCCAATGACGAGGCCGCGTTCAAGGCTGCGTTCCCGGCCGTCGGCGCGGCGTGCGGTGGCTGCCACCAGCCGTATCGCAAGCCGCAGTCGTAAGCGTTCGCCTCGGAAGTGCATTTCACAGCACGGTTCGGATGGCCCGTTGCCGCTCACGCGGCGCGGGCCATTCTGCTTTTCGGCCTCGCCGCCGGACCGGCGGCGGCGCAGGCACCCGATCCCGCGCGTGTGCAGCGCGGCGAGTATGTCTTTAGTGCCGCCGGCTGTCTGGGCTGTCACACCGACAAGGACGGTACGCCGCTGGCAGGCGGGCGCGAGATCAAGACGCCGTTCGGCAGTTTCTACGGGCCCAACATTACTTCGCACCCGACTTTCGGCATCGGTCGCTGGACTGAGGCGCAGTTCCGCCGGGCCCTGCGCGAGGGCGTGCGGCCCGACGGCGCGCACTACTTCCCAGCGTTCCCCTATACGTCGTTTACCGGTATTACCGATGCCGACATTGCGGACCTCTGGGCTTATATGCGCACCGTGCCGCCTGCCGCACGGCCCAACAAGCCGCACGGTCTCGGCTTTCCCTTCAACATCCGCTTGGCGATGATCGGCTGGAAGGCACTGTTCTTCACGCCCGGCGAGTTCAAGCCCGACCCGGGGAAATCTGCCGAACTCAATCGCGGGGCGTATCTCGTCAACGCGCTGGGCCATTGCGGCGAATGCCACACGCCGCGCAACCTCGCCGGAGGGCTCGATCGCTCGAAGTGGCTGGCCGGCGGCGTGCTGCCGGACGGCACCGCACCGAACCTCACGCCGCACCCGGAGACCGGCCTCGGGAAGTGGAGCCCGGGCGATTTCATCGACCTGCTTAAGATGGGTATGACGCCGGATGGCGACTTCGTGGGCGGCGAGATGGCGGAGGTCGTCAAGGAGACCACCGGCAAGCTGACAGAGGACGATATCAAGGCGGTGATTGCCTATCTGCGCTCGCTGCCGTCAGTCGAAAACCGGGTTCGCAAGCCTAAAAGTTAATTTCCTTCCAACGCTTCGGTACGGCGAGGGTGAGGCTTGCCTTGGCGATAGGCCTGGGGCTGGACTATCTTCCCTCTGTTAACCGTTGCGAGTCCGTTTCCATATGCTTCACCGCCCTGTCCTTGTCGGGCTCCTGGGTGTCGGCTTGGTCGCCATTGGCGCCGGGCTTGCCTGGTATCACCTGAGCGACGACGACGTGGCGGAGGCGACACTCACACCGACGCCGGTACCCGCGCTGGCTTCAGCGTCGACGCAGCAGGCCACGGTTTCCTCACCGCAAGCACCGGTTGCTGCGCGCCCGTTGCCTCCGGCCGTGCCAGGTCTCACCCAGCCGAGCTTCGATGTTGTGCGCATCAATCCCCAGGGTGATGCGGTCATGGCCGGACGCGCTGCCCCCAACGCCCAAGTCCAGATCTTCGATGGCGGGAAGCTGATCGGATCGGTAACGGCTGACGCGCGCGGCGAATGGGTGTTCGTGCCCAACGACCCGCTGCCGCCGGGCGGGCGTGAGCTATCGTTGGCGGCGCGACGCAATGGCGGTTCCGAGATCCGCTCCGAGCAAGTGGTCGTGCTCGTCGTGCCCGAACGCAGCAAGGCGACAGCGGCTACGACGGCGGAAAGTCTGGTGCCGCCGAGTGCGCCTCTGGCGGTGGCAACGCTGCGCGACGGCAGCGGCGTGTCGACGCTGCTACAGGGGCCGCCAAGCCGTCTGGACAGCGCGGCGCCGCGTCTGGCAGTTGACGTCATCGACTATGACACGGAGGGCAAGGTCGTGCTCTCCGGACGGGCGCCAGCCAATAGCACCGTGCAGATCTATATCGAGAACCGGCTGGTTGGCCGCGTACAGTCGAACAGCGAGGGGCGCTGGCTGCTGGTTCCGAGTGAGAAGCTGGCCGCTGGGCTCTACAGCCTGCGCCTCGACGAGTTGGCTCCGGACGGCCGCGTGGCAACGCGTATCGAACTACCCTTCCAGCGCGCCGCGCTGGAAGCGGGTGATCTCGCGCCATCATCCGTGGTGGTGCAGCCGGGCGATTCGCTGTGGCGCATCGCCCGCCGGATCCATGGGCAGGGTATCGCCTACACTTTGATCTACGAGGCAAACCGCGATCAGATCCGGGATCCGGACCTCATCTATCCTGGCCAGGTCTTCAGCTTAACGCGGATCAACTGACGCCCTCATTTACGTTTGGGATCGCCGATTGCCCTCGGTACTGCGTGACCACTGGGGCTCCATTCGTTTAGACTGCGCCGCTTCCGACACCGCATTCATGAGCGCGCCGTGACCAAGCATCCGATGTTCCGTTCCGTTGC
>VGEI01000278.1 GCA_016869415.1 Alphaproteobacteria bacterium | reverse complement strand
GCCTTAAGCATTTACCACCAAAGGCGCGGCAACACCAGAAGACACCATTGAGATTGACGTCGATGACGTTGCGCCAGTGCTCGTCGCTCACCGTCTCGGCCGGCGTATCGCTGCGTGCGATACCCGCGTTGCACACCAGCACGTCGACCAGGCCCCAATCGCGATTTAGGCGCCCAGCCACCTCATTGACTTTTGTCGGGTCGGTGACATCGAAGACCTCAGAGCGAGCAGAGGAACCTTTGGCCTTGAGCGCTGCCACACCGGCTTTGGCTATCTCAGGATCACTATCGGTGATGCAGATCTCGGCACCCGCCTCTGCCAGCGCCTCGGCGCATGCGAGACCAATGCCTCGCCCCCCACCTGTGACCACCGCATGGCGGCCCGTGAGACGAAAGCGCTCAAGATAGGTACGGCCGGAAGTCACATGTTTCTCCTGTCAACGCTGTTCAACGAGTGATACCGAGCATCTTGTCGAGATAGGCGCTCATCGGTGGAGCCGCCGCGAACTCCGGCGTGGTGTCTGGAACTCCAAGATAATAAACGACCAGGTCCGGCTGGTTGGCCTTCAGCTGATCCGCGGTACGGAACAGGGCAATCTCAGCGCTGGGGTGGTCCGAGAACTTCGTTCGCAGGATTGTCAGATCGACGATCCGCTCGAAGCTCCTTCCGGCATCCAGCACCGCCCGGTCCTTGGTGAAGGGATCCAGCGCCTCCACCCGAAAGAAGCGGTACTCGTTCGTCAGGTTGACGAGCCGGATGACGACAGCAGTGTCGGTCTCAACCGGCGTCTTGAGAACGGCCCAGGCAAGCTTGAGCGCCGGAGAGGCGAACAGCGAGTCCGCACCGTGGATTCGGGTCTGCGCAAATGCCGGCGAGGCGCAAAGCAGCCCCAGCACGAGCAGAAGGCGAGAATATCGGGCGATCATGACTGGTCTCCGCTCAGGACCTGGACCCCACTTACCGGCAGCGCAACACCGATGGCAGCACCGGGAGCGAAGCGCTCGGCGTCTGCACCGAACTGCACGACGAAAAGCTGCTGCCGGCTGACCTCCACCGTATACTCGGTCTTCTCGCCGAGATAAGTCCGCGAGCGGACAATGCCGGGTACGGTCCCCGGCGCACTCTCCGGCGTCAGGCCAATGGTTTCAGGACGCATCACGCACTGCACCTTCGAGCCCGAGCCCAGATCGGTCTGCGCTCCATCAAGCGTATGGGCGGTTCCGACGATATCCAGCGTCAGGCGCCCGCCGGCAGCACCACGAATTACGGCCGGGAGCAGATTGGTGCGCCCGATGAAACCAGCCACAAAGATCGATGCCGGCGAGCGGTAAAGCTCGCCCGCCGTACCCACCTGCACAACCCGCCCCTGATTCATGACGACAATGCGATCGGAGATCGCCATCGCCTCTTCCTGATCGTGCGTCACATAGACGGTGGTGATGCCAAGCCGCTTCTGCAGGCTCTGGATCTCCCCGCGCATGCTGACGCGCAGTTTAGCGTCAAGGTTCGAGAGCGGCTCGTCGAAGAGCAGGACACGGGGCTTGACCACGATGGCGCGCGCCAGCGCCACGCGCTGCTGCTCGCCGCCGGAAAGCTGGTGTGGCATTTGGCGCTCGTAGCCGGCCAGGCCGACCATACGGAGGATGTCGCCAACCGACGCCTCGAGAACGGCCTGCGGCTGCGAGCGTACGCGCAATCCGTAGGCGACGTTCTCGAACACGTTGAGGTGCGGAAACAGGGCGTAATTCTGGAAGACGAAGCCGATATCACGATCGTTGGCCAGGACATTGGTGACGTCGCGGTCGCCGATATGCACCGTCCCCGCGCTCGGCTTCTGAAACCCAGCGATGACCCTGAGGCTGGTCGTCTTGCCGCAACCCGAGGGCCCGAGCAGGGTCAGCAGCTCTCCCGGCGCCACCGTAATGTTGACGTCGCGGGCGGCGTAAACTTCGCCCTTCACCCGGTGGTGGAACTTCACGTCCATACCGGTCAGCCGGATACCGACCGGATTCGCAACACTGTCCATGTTCTATCCCGCGGCCATTCCCGAGAGCGACGTATCGCCCAACGAAGCCTTCATGCGCTCCAGCAACAGGCCGATGAGCGAGGTCACGGCCATGACGATCACGATGACGAAGACCGAGAAGGCAGCCGCCGGGCCCAGCGACAGCTCGGTCATGTTCTCCAGGATGCGGACCGTGATCAGGCTCCAGCCGATGGAGACAAGGAAGATGGTGGCGCTGATCGCGGTCATAGAGCGAATGAACACCACACCGAGGCCTGCAAAGAAGGCTGGCATGACCAGCGGCAGGGTGATGCGGCGGAAGGTGGTGAAGCTGCGCGCCCCGAGACTGAGCGAGGCCTCCTCGATGCTCTTGTCGATCTGCTGCAGCAGCGCCACGGTCGTGCGGATGCCGGTCGGGCTATAGCGGAAGATATAGCAGGCGATGATGATCAGCGCCGTACCGGCAAGCTCGATCGGCGGGTCGTTGAAGGCGATCAGGTAGGCGATGCCGACAATCGTTCCGGGCAGCGCATAGTTAGCCATCGAGGCCATTTCCATCGCTCGACGGCCGGCGAACTCACCGCGCGCCACCAGATAGCCGACGAGGACGCCGAACAGACCACCTAGCGGCATGCCGATGAAAGCAATAATGAGAGTGTCCTTGATCGCCTTCAGGCCGTCCGTGAAGACGACTTTGTAGTGGCCTAGGGTCAGGGCGTGGTTGGCGCCAAAGGCGACCACCACAGAGGCATACAGAAGCAGGGCGTAAAGATAGACGATGAAGAGGCCGAGCAGTACGGACGCAGCGATCAGTAACCAGCGTGCCGATGGCGACAGCCCCTGCCCGGCCGATTGCGGGCCTGCCTTCCCGCTGATCGTCACATAGTGGCCACGGGCCACCCATTGCCGCTGCGCCAGGAAGACCAGCACCGCCGGAACCAGCAGCACGAACGACAGCACCGCGCCGCCTTTGAGGTCGAACATGCCGGTGATCTGCAGATAGGCTTCGGTGGGCAAGACCGGAAAGGCGTTGCCGGCCAGCACCAGCGGTGTGGCGAAATCAGCCAGCGACGCGGCGAAGAGCAGCAGGAACGAGTTTGCCAGACCCGGGACGCAGAGCGGCAGTGTCACCGTCCGGAACACGCGCCAGCGCGAGCTGCCGAGGCTGAAAGCCATGTCCTCGAGATTCGTGCCGATCGCCGAAAGCACCGGGCGGAGCGCCAGATAGGCGATCGGAAAGTAGGTCAGAGATTCAGCGGCCAGCGTGCTGTAGAGACCATAGACATTGGCTGCCTTGAGACCGAGCAGATCGTGTGTGATCAGGCCGCGAGGGCCGAAGGAGAAGACGAAGGCGATCGAGGTGGTGAAAGGCGGCGAGATCAGCGGCAGCAAGGTCGCGATGTCGATCAGCCGGACCCATCCTTTGCCGAGCTCGGCGCGCGACACGGTGAAGGCGACAAGGAAGCCGAGGGTGGTGCCAATCACGCCGACCAGCGCACCGAGGATCAGGCTGTTGACCAGCGCCACACGGTGCTGCCGCTGGGCCAGCACCTGAAGCAGCGGCTCGAGGCTGAACGTCCCGTCAGCCACGAAAGCGCGCATCAGAAGGGCTGCCAGCGGATAGATGACGAACAGGGCGAGCAGCGCCCAGATCACCAGGATCGCCGCAGCAAGGGCCGGATCGCGCGGCAGCATGGCTGCCAGCCCCACGCGACCCGGACGCGTTTCAGCTTCCGCCATTCAGCGGCACCGGCGGGCGGGCAATGCCGCTGTTACGGCAAGACCTCGGCGATCCAACGATCAACGATGCGCTTGCGGTTGGGGCCGGCGTAGCCGTCATCGATGGCAAAGATCTTCGCGTCCTTCAGCACCGCCGCGAGACTGGCCTCGGTCTTCACGTCGGGATGCGCCGGCACGAAGTTGATCTTGTGCACGGCGAACAGCGACTGCATCGCCGGGCTCGACGACCAGTCGATCAGCTTCTTCGCCGCCGCCGGGTTCTTGGCGCCCTTGATGAGGGCAATACCTTCGGCAGCCGTGCCGATTCCTTCCTTGGGGAAGCTGATCTGCACGTCATAGCCCTTGGCCTTGGTATCGAGCGCGTCGACGATGAAGAAGATGCCGCCGCCCGCCTGCCCGAGACCGACCGGCAGCGTGCCGCCGCCGCCGCTCTTGGTGTAAAGCTGGATGTTGGGCCGCAGCTTCTTCATGTAGGCAAAGGCCTTCTCCTCATCGCGCTGGCTCACTTCGAGGATAGAGAAAATGCGCGTTACCGCCGTGCCCGAAGTCCGGGCATCTGCCATCTGCAGCATGTTCTTATAGGCCGGATGCAGAAGGTCTTCCCACGAGGCCGGCGGCTGCAGCTTGTTGTCGGCGAGGAACTTGGTACCGGTCATGAAGACGAGCGGGTCGTCGGCAATCGCCACCCACTGCCCGTCCGCCTGCTTGAAGCGCGCCGGCAGCTTGTCGAAAGCAGGCGGCTTGTAGTTGTCGAAGACGCCTTCTTTGACGCCAGCCGCGAAAGTTTCGACCGGGCCGCCGAACAGAACATCGACCTTTGGATTGTTCTTCTCGGCCATGACGCGCGCCAGCGCCTCACCGGAGGAGAAGCGCAGAAAATTGACCTTGATACCGGAGGCCTTGCTGAACTCCTCGAGCATTGGCCTCGCCCAGTTCTCCGGCCAGATCGAGTAGGCGTTCAGCGTCTCCTGGGCAGTTGCCCCCTGCGGCATGGCCAGCAGGGCCAAGGCGCCAATCACGCCACCAACCATCGAACTCATGCGAGCGTTGCCGAGCATGTCACCCTCCCAATCCTGAATTTTTCTTATAGGCCAGATTGGCGCGACTAGCCGACATTGGCAAGCGGCGGGCGCGGTCCGACGAAGCACGCTATTCGGCCACCAGTTTTCACTCAGTGGCGGCTTTACAGTCTTTGGACCGGGCCTTTAACGAGCCGAGACGACGCTCACACCTTCCAGCTGCGCACGGGCAACTGCATGAGCTACATGGCCCGTGCGTCGAGCGCTGTGTGTACCGAGAATTATATCCGGGCATATTGATGATGCAGACCACC
>VGEI01000277.1 GCA_016869415.1 Alphaproteobacteria bacterium | reverse complement strand
CGAGGCCACGAACCACAGGGTGAGCGGCACTAGCGCCAGCGCCGTCAGCCGCTGGGCCCACCAATGGCCGACTCCGTCATGCGCCGGCCCCAGCCCGCGCACGCGGGCGAGATCGGAACGCATCGAGACCTTGTTGTTGCTCATACCAGCCCCCAGGCCCAGGCAAGGACAGTCAGCAGGATGGTCGCAGCGACGACAGCCCAGCCGGAGACATAGGTGGTCTTGAGCTCGAAGCCAAGGCCCGCATCCCAGAACAGGTGGCGGATGCCGTTGGCCAGGTGAAAGAACAGCGACACGGTCCAGCCGAACAGCACCAGCTTGCCGAGCCACGAGCCCAGCACGGCCTGAACCGTGGCAAATTGCTCGGGGCCGGTGGCGGTCGCGACCAGCCACCAGACGAGGAGCAACGTCCCCGCGGCCAGGGCCACGCCCGTAGCGCGGTGGGTGATCGACAGGATCGAGGTAAGCTGCGGGCGATAGACTTGGAGATGCGGCGAGAGCGGGCGCGGCCTCGCGGCCGGAGCGGACGGTGTAGACGGCGCTTCAGGAGCAACGGGCATGACGCCTCTTCTGTTGCTCCGGCGGTGAACCTAGGGACACTTCCTGCAGCTCCCCCCGCCGGAATGCGGTATCCGCCACCGCCGGCGGCGCAATGAGCGCTGCTGTTGCGCTCCCGGCGTCGGCCGGAAATGGATTTACCTCCATAGGTTTAGACCGGCGTCCCGCGCCGCGTCAACGCCGCGCGGCAAGACAGCCGACATCTCATCGCCGAGATCGGGTACGGATTCCTCCCACCCCGCCTGACAAAGCCCCTGCGCTGCAAGGCAGATCAACCGCTTGCTCAAATAATCCCCAGTTGTGCGTAAGTACGTGGGAAAAATGTTGTGGATAAAATGTGCGTCGATTGTGGAGATTCTGAAATATTCTCCACAAGATTCTAAGTTTTACTTAGCGATTATTGTTGTCGCCTTTTCGGGCTTGCGCCAAGCTGTTTCCCGGTAACGCGGCGTGTGGAGGAAGCGCGGGTCCGGCGCGAGGTGGCCAGCAACGCCCGGGAGGGCACCGGTTCTGAAGGGAACCGGCGGTTGCCAGACGACGGAAGCAGCACCTCCAGAACGACCTCCACCCCTTCGGGGGCGCGTCGTTCAATCCTGCGGTCGCACGCTTCGCCGGAAGCGAGTGCCGCGGGCGGAAGACGGGGGTTCACGCGAGTGGGCCAACCCGGGCGGGGCGGTCGGATTGTTCGGCGCCGCAAGGCGTCAGCGGTTCGGCAGGCCGGCCGGTAGCAGGGCGGATCCGGATGGGTCGCTTGGCACGGTCGGCGGGCGCGGTCGCAAGACCGGGCCGTCTCAGGACGGGCTGGCAGCGTAGCGAGGATACTTGGTCTTTCCTGGGTTCGGGAGCGTCGGCCGCAAGGTCGGAGTTCCCGCCATTGCAAGGGTCTGCGGACGCTTTCCAGGCGCTCGCGGGCGGTTGCAAGGGAAGCCCGGACGGCGGCGGCCGGGGGCCAAAAGCCTCCTGAGGCGTCAGGCTCGTGTCCCGCCCGGGCACGTTTAGCGTCGGATCTCGGTCCAGCGCGCCTGACGCCTCTTTCTCTTTGGCGACCAGGCTTTTCTGTGGCAACGCATTTTCACTGAGAGAGCCCGCTAGAGCCGGAAACGATGATGCCGGCAGAGGCTGTCGCCCCCGCCGGCATCACCCATCGGCGTCACACTCTATTCCGTCTCAGCCGTCCCGCCCGGACGGCACTCGCATCGGATCTCGGGTCCAGCGCGACCCTGTCCGTGTACTCGAAGGCTCGGTCCAGCACACCTGACGAATCCTGCGTAACACGAGGGGCCACCTCCGCCAACCATATTTTGGGGGTCGTGCGTTTTTTGGCTCAAATTCTAGGTTTTTCAACCCCTCTCCGGCGGCCTTGAGCCGCCACAAGACGTCCCCTCAGCGAGCCGTCGATCGTCGCGTCGCTGGCGGAAAACTGCGAAAAATCGGCTGCCCTTTCGGCCGCAAACGCCGGGCGCGCCCTGCTCAGCGGGAGGCGCGCTGGGTGATTGCCTCGGCGAGTTTGAGCGTGCGCTGCGCCGAGTCGACGTGTAGCTGCTCGACGAACTTGCCATCGACGACCAGCACGCCGCGCCCCTCGCCCACCGCCTTGGCGTGGGCGTCAATGATCTTCCGGGCCCAGGCCACTTCGTCGGCGGTCGGCCCGAAGGCCGAGTTGGCCCCCGCGATCGTCTTGGGGTGGAGCAGCGTCTTGCCGTCGAAGCCGAGTTCCGAGCCCTGCTGGCACGAGGCCAGAAAACCCTTCTCGTCCTCGAGATCGAGATGCACGCCGTCGAGGATCGTCAGGCCGGCCGCGCGCGCCGCAAGCACACACTGGCTCAACGACGAGAGCAACGGCAGACGCAGCTCTGTGTGGTGTGCGCGCAGGTCGGCGGCGAGGTCGGTCGTGCCCATCGCCAGGCACTTGAGGTGCGGGCTGGAAAACGCGATGTCCTCGACATTGAGCACACCGAGCGGTGTCTCGATCATGGCCCATACCGCGACGCTCTGCGGCGCGCCGGCCGCCGACAGGCGAAGCACCGCGTCGCGCACCTGTTGTGGCTTCTCGACCTTGGGAAGGAGCACGGCATTGCAGCCCGAACGCGCCACAGCCTTGAGATCGAGACCGCCTGTCTTGCCCGCCGGATCGTTGACCCGGACGACCGTCTCGGCCTTGTATCCGCCGGCCTTCAGCGCGGCCACGAGCTGCTCGCGCGCCCTCTCCTTGTTAGCCGGCAGGATGGCGTCCTCGAGATCGAAGATCAGCACGTCGGCGTCGAGCGTCCGCGCCTTGTCGAGAGCCCGCGCGTTGTCTCCCGGCACATAGAGCGCGCTGCGGCGTGGGCGGATCGCGGGTTCCGGCATGGATGTCCTCTCGGCTTATGCCACCTATTCTATACTTGTTTCGGTGCCGTGCCGCCACGCCTTGCGCTCGCACTTGGCGCCGCTGCCGCCGTTGGCTAAAACCTCGACCTTCCTCTTATCCCCGGACTTCGGTTGAACATCCTCTCCATCCAGTCCTCGGTGACGCGCGGCTATGTCGGCAACTGCGCCGCAGTGCCAGCCCTGCAGGCGCTCGGCCATGATGCTTGGCCTATTGATACCGTCACCTTTTCCAACCACCCGGCGCATGGCGGCTTCCGCGGTCGCGTTACCGACGCGGCGCTGATTGTCGACCTGGTGACCGGTTTGCAGGAGCACGGCGGTCTGGCCGGCTGCGACGCGCTGCTGAGCGGCTATCTCGGCGCGGCTGAGCAGGGCCCGGCCGTCCTGCATGCGCTCGCAACCGTGCGCGCCGCCAACCCGCGTGCCCTCTACGTCCTCGATCCGGTGATCGGCGATCGGGGTCCGGGCGGCGGGCGCGTCTACGTCAAGCCCGGGGTAGCCGAGTTCCTACGCGACCAAGCACTGTGCCGCGCCGATATCGTCACGCCCAATGCCTTCGAACTCGAATTCCTCTGCGGCCGGGCGGTCACCGATACGGCCTCGGCCCTGGCCGCTGCCATCGCGCTACGCCAGCGCCTGGACGGACGTACTCGACGCGACGGCGCGCTGGTCGTGGTGACCGGGGTGATGCTGACCGATCAGCCCGCCGACATGCTCTCGATCCTGCTGGTTGACGCAGCGGGTGCCGCACGCATCAGTCATCCCGCCATTGGGCACCCGGCCTACGGCGCTGGAGACCTGTTCGCTGCCTTGGCGCTTGGTTGGATCTTGCGGGGAGAGCCGGCGACCGAGGCGGTCTCGCGGGCCGCGGCATCGGTTCACACCATCATCGAGCGCACGGCCAAGACGGGGAGCAAAGACCTGCTACTGGCCGGCGCACGCGATACGCTCGTCGCACCTACCCGGAATTTTTCACCCGAACGCCTGATGCGGTGAGAGGTGCGCGAGCCAGAGGCCGGCCGCTACGGCCACCAGGCCAAGCAGCGGAAACAGCGAGACCGGCTCTCCCAGGAAGAGGGCGCCCAACAAGAACGCGATCACGGGTCCCAGCGCCAGAAAGGCTGTGACGCGCGTCGGCGATCCGTGACGTAGCGCCCACAGCCAGATCCAATAGAAGACGCCACTCGACAGGCCGATGAAGACGATCGCCACCCAGCCGCCCACCGTCAAGGCTGGGGTCTCGGTGAAAAACCCCTGCGGGACGGCCAGGATTGCGAGAAACACGACGGAAGCCAGCATGGCGAGGGCGCCGACCGGCAGGGGGTCGTAGCGCTGCAGGAAGGGGCGGTAGAGGACGCTGCACAAGGCGCCGCACGCCGCGCTCAACAGCACCGCCGCCTCACCGAGCCAATCGGCGCCGGCTGTCAGAAATGCCTTCTCACCCAACGTCAGGCCGACGCCAAGCACCGTCAGGCCGACGCCCGCGCTCTTCATCGCCGTCAAACGTTCGTGACCCAGGGCCGCGGCAAACACCATGGCGAGCAGCGGAAAGGTGGCGAAGATCAGCGAGGCCTGGCCCGCCGATACTGTCTGCAGCGCGTAGTTGAGCAGCGCCACGACAATACCGAACTGCACCACGCCTAAAGCGGCGATTGGCAGCAGGTCGCGCCGCCGCCAGTGTACCCGCCGGGCCGCGAGCGCGACAGGGACCAGAACCGTGGCGCCGATGATGTAACGCAGGAGCGTCAGGGTCAGTGGATCGGTCTGCTCGATAACGTAGCGCGTTGCCACGATCCCGGCGCCGACCTGGATGCCCGTCGCGGCCGCGGCGAGTGTCGCGAGGCTCAGAGCTCGAGCTCCCAGGTCTCGCCGACCAGCTCGACGCCGAAGAGAGCATGCGGCTCGGACTTCACCTTGCGGAACCCGGTCTTCTCGTAGAGCGCGCGAGCGTCAAGCAACACGGAGTTAGTCCATAGCGTGATGCGCCTGTAGCCGGTGCGCCGCGCGAAACGGATGCACTCCTCGACCAGCCGTGCGCCGATGCCCATGCCCCGGACTTTGGGTTCGACCAGCAGCATGCGCAGCTTGGCAACTGTGTCGGACTCGCGCACCAAGAAGACTGACCCGACCGGCTCGCCGTCGGGTCAGTC
>VGEI01000276.1 GCA_016869415.1 Alphaproteobacteria bacterium | reverse complement strand
GCCGGCGAAGATGTTGCCGAAATTCCCGGTCGGCACGCTGAACGCCACCGGCCGGTCGGGAGCGCCGAGGCGCAGGGCAGCCACCGCGTAGTAGACGATCTGCGCCGCGATGCGCGCCCAGTTGATTGAGTTCACCGCCGAGAGCCGAAACCGGTCCCGGAAACCGGCGTCGTTGAACATTGCCTTCACCAGATCCTGGCAGTCGTCGAACGTGCCCTCAATGGCGATATTGTGCACGTTGGCGGAAGACACTGTCGTCATCTGCCGGCGCTGGACCTCCGACACCCGGCCATGCGGATGAAGGATGAAGATGTCAATGGCGGCGCGGTCGCGGCAGGCCTCGATCGCGGCCGAGCCCGTATCGCCCGAGGTCGCGCCGACGATGGTCACTCGCGTGCGGCGCTTCTTGAGCACATGGTCGAAGAGCCGGCCGACGAGCTGCAGGGCGACGTCCTTGAAGGCCAAAGTCGGCCCGTGGAAGAGCTCGAGCAGCCAGTCGTTGGGCCCGATCTGCTTGAGCGGCACGACGGCCGGGTGCTCGAACTGCCGGTACGACTCCTCGACCATGCGCCGGAGATCTCCGCCGGCAATCGCGCGGCCCACATAGGGCTGCAGGATCCGGAACGCGACCTCGGCGTAAGGCAGTCCGGACAGTTTCCGCCACTCGGCAGCGGACAAGCGCGGCCAGGCCCGCGGCACGTAGAGGCCGCCATCCCGGGCCAACCCGGCCAACAGGACGCCGTCAAAACCGAGGGTCGGGGCGCCGCCCCGTGTAGACACGTAGCGCATTGATGTCAGGGGGGTGAACGGGCCGGGAGACTAGCCGCTGGCCCCTGCCGGAGCAAGGGACCACGGTCAGGAGTCCAGATAGCGCGTCCGCAAGTGGCGCAGGAAGATCTGCGGATCGAGCGGCTTGCCGGTCGCGGCAATCAGCAGCTCATGCGCCGGCAGCAGGCAGCCCTTGGAGTGGACGTTCTCGCGCAGCCAGCCCATCAGGGGAACGAAATCGCCACGGCCCAGGGCCGTCGGAATTTCTGGCCGTGCCCGTCTTGCCGCGTCGAAGAGCTGGGCCGCAGTCATCGCCCCCAGCGTGTAGCTGGGGAAGTAGCCCCAGCCGCCGCCAGGCCAGTGGATGTCCTGCAGGCAGCCATCCTTGTCGCCCGGCGGCACGATGCCGACCAGGGCTTTCATGCCGTCGGCCCAGGCGCCGGGCAGGTCGGCGAGCTTGAGATCGCCGCCGATCAGCGCCTGCTCGAGGCGATAGCGCAGGACGATGTGGCAGGGGTAGGTGACCTCGTCGGCGTCCACCCGGATCAAGCTGCGCTCGACCTTGCCGTAAATGCGGATGAAATTCTCGGCGCTCCAGGCCGGGCCGGAGCCGTTGAACGCCTCGGCGGCGCGTGGCGCCAGCCAGGTGATGAACTCGCGGCTGCGGCTGGCCTGCATCTCGACGATCAGCGACTGGCTTTCGTGCAGGCCCATGCCCAGCGCCGCTCCGACCGGCTGCATGCGCCAGTCCTCGGGCAGGCCGCGCTCGTACATGGCATGGCCGGTCTCGTGCAGCACGCCCATCAGCCCGGGCAGGAAATCGGTCTCGTTCCAGCGTGTGGTCATGCGGATGTCATCCGGCACGCCACTGCAGAACGGATGGGCGCTGGTGTCGAGGCGGCCGTGATCGAAGTCGAAGCCGACTGCCTGCATCATCCGCCGCGCCAGCGCCATCTGCGTGGCGGCGGGAAACGGCCCGCTGAGCTCGAGAATCGCCGGGCGGCGGGCCTGCTTGTCGATGACCTCGGTGATCAACTCGGGAAGGACGGCAGCCAGGTGGTCGAAGAGCGGCGTGATCTCAGCCTGGCGGGCTCCTGGCTCGTACTGGTCGATCAGCGCGTCGTAGGGCGACAGCCCCAGCGCTTCGCCCTTGATCGCCGCTGTCTCGCGCGCCAGATCGAGCACCTTTTGCAGCAGCGGCAGCAGCCCCTTGAAGTCGTTGGCCGGCCGCGCCTTGCGCCAGGCGAACTCGCATTCCGTGTTCGCTTTGGCGCGCGCCTCAACCAGGGATGCTGGAACGGAAGAGGCATGACGCCACTCGCGGGTCATGCCGCGCAGATTCGCCTGCTGCCAGGCGTTCAGGGCGTCGGTCTCCGCCCGCTCCAGCAACTCGCCGGTGCGCGGGTCGGTCAGCAGTTCATGCGCCATGACGCTCAAGGTAGCGAGCTGCTCGGTCCGCGCCTGTGCGCCGCCCGGCGGCATCAACGTCTGCAGATCCCATTCCAGCACGCCGGCGGAATCGCGGATGACGGCGAGGCGCTTGAAGCGGGCTTCGAGTTGAGTGTAGGCGGCGGTCATGGCGTCTTCACCGGACGGCGGCGATGCCAGAGCACATAGATAACCGCGAAGGACACGGCCAGGACGTACCAGGTAATGGCGTATTGCAGATGGTTGCTGGGCAGCTGGATCTGGGTCTGGCCGCCGATGGGGAAGCCGCCAGGATTGGGCGCGGTATCCGCCTCGAGATAGAACGGCGCTGTCGCAGGAAGCCCGGCCGCACGCGACATGGCAGGCAGGTCGAACCAGAACCAGTGATTGCTCGCGACGTCGTTCTCCGGCATTAGCCAGCCGCGGCGCGCGTCGCTACGCAGGAAACCGACGACCTCGACCGGCCCCGCCACCTGGCCTTCGGCGCGGCGCGCCGGATCCTTGCGGTCGCGGGGCACCCAGCCGCGGTTGATCAGCACGGGCGGCGCGCCGTCGCGGCGCAGCGGCGTGAGGATGTAGTAGCCCTCATTGCCACGCTGCGAGCGGCCGTAGACATAGAGCTCTCGTCCGTGGTCGAACTGCCCCCGAGCCCGCAGCCGCCGGAATTCGAGCGGCGCCAGCTCAGCGGGATTCGCGGCGAGATCGACGGGCGGGGCAGCCGCCCGTTCGCTGCGGAAGGCGTTGACCGCCTCTTTCTCGGCCAGGCGGAAGACCTGCCACGTCCCCAGGCCGAGCAGCGTCAGAAAGACCG
The DNA here is from genome assembly GCA_016869415.1 of Alphaproteobacteria bacterium. Taxonomy (GTDB): domain Bacteria; phylum Pseudomonadota; class Alphaproteobacteria; order CACIAM-22H2; family CACIAM-22H2; genus VGEI01. The sequence goes on along the minus strand of VGEI01000276.1, from coordinate 2,095 downwards.
GGATAGCAATCACGGTCGGCCAGAGCTGAGGGCGAAAACCCAGTCCGGCAAGAGGGGAGCGATCAAAGGACATCGGTGCCTGCGGCGCGGTGGCGGAACTGGAGGGCGATCAGCCCGGCCTTGAGAATACGCAGCATATAGACCGCCCCGGCAAGGATGATTCCCGGCCACAGCACGGCATGCACCCAGAGCGGCGGCCCGAGCTTGACTTCGACCAGCGCCGCCAACCCGACGACGATGAAGCCGAGGACCAGAATGACGAACACAGCGGGACCGTCGCCGGAATCCTGGGCCCGCAGGTCGAGGCCGCACTCGGCACAGCGCTCCCGGATGGTCAGCAGGCCGTCATAAAGCGGCGCCCGGCCACAGCGCGGACAGCGGCAGAGGACGCCCGCGACGAGCGGCGACACCGTCTCAGGATTCCGATTCATGACCGCCTCTCATGCGAAGCGGGACAGAGCGGCACGCCGGCGACCGGCGTGCCGTCCGGAACTCAGTGCGCGGCGATCGGCGCGCCGGCCGAGCCCCACCAGTAGATCACGGTGAAGAGGAAGAGCCAGACCACGTCGACGAAGTGCCAGTACCAGGCCGCCGCCTCAAAGCCGAAATGGCGCTCCGGGGTGAAGTGCCCGTTGACCGCGCGGAAGAAGCACACGGTGAGGAAGATGGTGCCGACGATGACGTGGAAGCCGTGGAAGCCCGTCGCCATAAAGAAGGTCGACGAATAGACGCCGTCCTTGAAGCCGAAGGCGGCGTGCGCGTACTCGTAGGCCTGGCAGGCAGTGAAAGCGATGCCCAGCAGGATGGTGAGGCCAAGACCCCAGACCAGATGCTTGCGGTTGCCCTCGATCAGCGCGTGGTGTGCCCAGGTCACCGTCGTGCCAGAGGTCAGCAGGATCAGCGTGTTGAGGAACGGCAGATCCCAGGGGTCGAAGACGCTGACGCCCTTAGGCGGCCAGGTCTCGCTGTTGGCATGCTCGGGATAGAGGGCGAAGTGGAAGAAGGCCCAGAAGAACGCCAGAAAGAACATCACCTCGGAGGCGATGAACAGGAACATGCCGTAGCGCAGGCCGAGCCGGGTCACCGGCGAGTGCAGGCCGGGGGTGCGCGACTCGCTCACCACCTCGGACCACCACATGTACATGGTGTAGAGGACCAGGGCGAAGCCCGGGAGCAGTTTCCATGCGCCGAGCGCCTTGAAGGTGCCCGACAGACCCTGCCCGAGAATATCGGGATGCATGTAGCTGATCAGCCCGAAAGCCAGGGTGAGCGCGCCGATCGAGCCGACGATCGGCCACGGGCTCGGATCGGGCACGTGATAGGGGTGCTTGATGCCGCTGCCGCTGATCGCCTGTGCCATGATGCTCTGACTCCCTGACTCGCTCGCTCGAGGCCACCGGCCCCGGACTAGTTGACCCCCGCCGAAGCCGGCGGCATTGACTGGCTGAGACGCGCCTTCTCGTCCTTGGCGCGGAAGAATGTGTAGGATAGCGTGATTGTCTTCACGTCCCGCAGATTTGGATCCTTCTCGATCGCCGGATCGACGAAGAAGGACACCGGCATGTCCATGCTTTCGCCGGGCTTCAGCTCCTGCTCGTTGAAGCAGAAGCAGGCGATCTTCTGGAAATACGGGCCCGCCTTGTGCGGCGTGACGTTGAACGTGGCGACGCCGACAGTGGGCAGGCTGGAATCGTTGCGCACCTTGTAGAAGGCAAGATGCTCCTCGCCCGTCACGGTACGGATCTCACTTTGCAGCGGCTGGAACTGCCAGCCCAGATCCGCGCTGGCGACATTGGCGTTGAAGCGCACGGTAACCGTGCGCGTGCCGAGCTCGGCCGGCGCGGCCGCCGCGCGCTGCGTCGTGCCGCCGTAGCCGGTGACCTGGCAAAACAACCGGTAGAGCGGTGCCGAGGCAAAGGCTAGCGCGATCATGCCCACGGCAACGCCGGCTACGGCGAACCCGACGCGGCGGTTGGCGCGGGCGGTCGCGGCAGGACGGCCGCCGGTCATCCCTGCCCTCCCAGGCGCACCAGCGTGATGATGAAGAACAGCACGTAGAGGAAGGCGATGGTGGCGCCGATGGCGATATTCTTCG
>VGEI01000275.1 GCA_016869415.1 Alphaproteobacteria bacterium | reverse complement strand
CGGGTTAGGATGGGAAGAGAGCCGACGCCTGCTCGAGGCAAGACCCTTTCACTCGGCAATGAGTATCCCGTGACAGCCCTAGGCCGTCCGCAACCGGCTTCCCCGGACCATCAGCGCCTCGCCGTGGTCGTCCTGGCGGCCGGCGGCATGGGTGCCGTGATCTTGATTCTTACCAAACCCGATTTCGTCGAGACCGGCGCTGCCATATTTTTGGCGATATCCGCTTGGCTTTGCATCACAGGTGTGGTGGCGCATTGGTTGCTGCCGCGCCGTCCGGCGATGCCGTTGATCGCATTGACCTGCCTGTTCTATACGCTCTTCTTCGCCCTGCCGCCTTTCTTCATCAAGACCGAATGGTGGACGGCAGCTGCCGCTGGGGATCGTCTGTACGGGATCAAACTCACCCGCATCTCCACCTTCACGGCAGCGATCGTGCTTCTGGGTATCGCCTCGCTTCTGCTCGGCTACAGCTTGTGGAGGCGTCGGGTTGGGCTGCCGATGCGGCTTAGGCTTCCCGGATCGCTGTCTCTTGGGCGCTTCCGGGCTCTCCTATGGCTGCTGGCCGCTGCGCACCTGACCTTTCTGTATGTGCCAGCTCTGTCCAGCCACTCCTCGCTCGCTCAGGCTATGGCGCCGCTCGGATATTTCGCCGTTGGCATGCTGCTGGTGCTTGGGATACGCGGAGAGTTGAGCGACGGTGAGAAGGCCGTGTACTGGCTGATCCTTCTTCCATTGGAGGCCATAGTCCATGTGATCGGCGGCTTGGTAACCCCTATCGTATTGCTGTTGGTTTTCATGCTTTCTGTCTTCTGGTACGTGAAGAGAAGGCTCCTCATCGTCGCGGTTGTCGCCGGCTGTTTCGTCTTTTATGTCGTCCCACTATTGAAGTTATCCAATGTGTTCATCGCCGGTGATATCGCTTCCAACACTGCCGCGGAAAACCTATCTCAGAGATTGAGGGCCATTGGATCGTCTGCAGTTTTCATTGGTTCGTCCCTCGATGCCGCGCGGGAAAAGAATGTTGCGGCTCCCATTCTTCGACGCATGGCGCTGGTGGTGCTTCTCCAGCATTGCGTAGAAACCACGCCGGAAACGATTCCGTACCTCGGTGGGAGCACGTTGCGTAACCTTGCAACCAATTTCATTCCACGGCTCCTTTGGCCGGACAAGCCCAGCGAGACGCTGGGCCAATGGTTCGGTCACACGTACCGCATCCTGCGTCCCGACGATCAGCGAACCTCGATGAACCTGCCGTGGCTGGTGGAGTTCTATATCAACTTCGGCATCGTGGGCGTGGTCCTCGGCATGGCGCTGGCGGGTGTATTGCTGGCCTGTCTGGAGCAGATATTCTTGCAGCCGACCATGACGGAGGTAGAGATTGTCGCGGGCTGGTCGCTGATCTTCCGGGTCTTCTACCAGGAATCCAACCTTTCCCTGATGTTGGGCGGGCTGCTGACGCAAGCCGTTTTCTTAATAGGCTTTCTGAGTGCTGCACTCTGGCTATGCCGCTCACCCAAGAAACGCCCGGTTGACGGAGCTAGCGCATAGGCAGGGCCACTCTCGCGATTCGGGAAAACCCTACAGTCGTTAAGGAATATCATTGACCGACCGGCGGCAGGGTCATATGTCACTTGGCGCGGGGAGAACCGGCTTCAGGAACGGATGGAAACCATGGCATGTCTGACGAAGGGCGCGGTCGTTGCCGCTGCCGGACTCTCGGTTGCCTTGCTCGCGGGCTGCGGCAACAGCGAGAAGTTCAACCGTGCGGCCTACGAGGTCTGCCTGGCCGACGCCAAGAAGGCGGGCTCTAACATCGCCAGCGCCAGCTTCGCGAGCTTCGAGAACGCAAAGGTTACCAGTTCGACAGGCGACGACCAGTTCCGGGTGAACATTCCTTACGAGCTTGGCAGTCAGAAGGGGCTGTTCCAGTGCATCGCAGAGAAGAACCGCGACGGCAGCTTCAAGGTCGCTGACGCCTGAGCCCGGCCCTCAGGGCGCCGGCGTGTGCCCGATCAACTGCAGCGTGAAGGTCATTGCCCACATGGCGGTGGCGGCGACGGCCGCCATGGTTGCGTGCCAGAGATAGCGTTCGCGTAGCACGTTCGCAAAGATCTGCTGCGCCCGCTCCTCCGGCAGGTCATGGCGCTTGTCCATCAGCAGGTAGACCTCAGTGTGCTTGTAACGCCGGCTGCTGGCCTCGTAGGCCTTCCAGAGGAGGATGGCCACCATGAACGTCACGCCCGTGGCGCCGAACTTCAGGGCCACGGTCATGTCCCAATAGAGGCCGACCATGCCGGTGGCTATGGCCAGGAAGCCGAAGCCACAGGCCCGGCGGATCGACTGGTCGGCGAAGTAGCGGATACGGTCCATGGCTCACACCACAAACGCCGGTTGGGCCGGGAAATTCCACGATCTTGAAGGCGGGTGCCCTGGCCGCATCCCGTAGACAAGCATAGCAGAAAGAAGTCCGGCGGGCAGGCCGTCCTTGCGCCTCAGGAACCGATGCCGCTCAGGTTCTGCACTGCCGGCCAGGTCAGCAGGAGGGCCGCACCAAACCATATCCACATGGACGCAGGGCTCTGTTCGTCGACCTCGATGAAACGCTCATAGAGGGCGGCAGGAATGCCGCTCAGCAGCAGGGTGGTGGTGGAGACGATGATCGAGCTGAAGAACAGCGACCAGCCGACGGTGCGGGGGAACACCTCCGGCATCAGGATCGGCGCGATCTGCAGCGCGATGGCCAGATAGGGCGAGAAGATTCCATTCACCACGCAGACGCTGACCACCAGGTTGAGCAAGCCACGCCGGTCGAGGACGGAAGGGCGCTGCTCGCTCATCAGGCAGCTCCCGCAGCGGCACGTGGCGTCAACCCTGACGCGTACATCACGGCGAAGAACAGGACGCGGACGACCACCACCCAGAAGGCCGCGATCGGCAGCAAGACATGGCCGTGAAGTTGCCTTGGCGTGACGAAGGCGACGGGCGGCAATAGCCAGTCGGTGAGGCGGCAGAACCAGCGGTAGATGTAATTCGGCGAATTCGGCGGCAGGATGAAGGCGAGGCCGAAGCGCCCGAACAGCGTATAGAACAGCACCGACATCGCGTAATTGGGCAGGTGGAAGTACCAGTACGACCACCAGATGTCCTGACCGCTCATGCGCTTCTTCTAACCCAGGCTGCCGGCCGGGGAAACAGGCCGTTGCCGGGTCGCATAAAAAAATGGGGCCCGCTTGCGCGGGCCCCAGGTTCCTCCGATCGCTCGGAAGATCAGTGTGCGGCTTGGGCCTTCACCGCACCCGAGGGGGTGCGGATGGAGTCCACGAAGTCCTGCATCTCCTTGGACGGCGGTGTCGTCACCAGGCTCACCGCCCAGGTCACGATGAACGCCACCGGCAGGCCGAACAGCGCGCTCGAGATATTACGGATCCCGAACCACAGCGGCATGTCGAAGTAGCGTGTCATAACCAGGTAGTAGAGGCAGACCAGGAAGCCGGACATCATGCCGATGATGGCGCCGGTCGCGGTCGTCCGCTTCCACCAGATGCCGAGTACCAGCGGGGCGAACAGACCGGCCGCCGCCAGCGAGAACGCCCAGGCCACCATCTGGATGATGCCCGAGGGCCGCGTGCCGGCAACCGCCGCGCCGATGATGGCCACGACGACCAGCAGGACTCGGGCGACGAGAAGACGCTTCACCGTCGACGCCTTCGGATCGATCATCTTGTAGTAGATGTCGTGGCTGAGGGCGTTGGCGATGGCGAGCAGCAGCCCGTCGGCGGTGGAAAGCGCGGCGGCGAGACCGCCGGCGGCCACCAGGCCCGAGATGACATACGGCAGGCCGGCGATTTCCGGCATCGACAGGACGATGATGTCCTGGTTGATGACGAATTCCGCCAGCTGCAGGATGCCGTCGTTGTTTGCGTCGCGGATGGTCAGCAGACCACCGACCTGCGACCAGTTCTGCACCCAGGCCGGCAGGCTCGCGATCGGCTGGCCGATCACGTTCTGATAGACCTCGAGTTTGCAGAAGGCGGCGTAGGCCGGTGCGGTGAAGTAGAGCAGGAAGATGAAGAAGATGCTCCAGCCCACCGACTCACGCGCCTGCCGGACGTTCGGCGTGGTGAAGTAGCGCATGAGGACGTGCGGCAGCGACGCGGTACCGACCATCAGGCAGAGGACGAGTGCCCAGAAATTGTGGAACTCGTTCCAGCTGAACTTGCCGGTGTTGTCGACGAAGGCTGCCGCGTGCGGGCGGACGACACCCAGCTGCTTCTCCAACTCGGCGATCTGCTGCAGCGCCTGGCCGTAGGTCAGCTCGGGGATCGGCACGCCGTACTTCTTGGTCGATAGCCAGATCACCGGCACCAGGTAAGCGATGATCAGGATGATGTACTGCGCCACCTGCGTCCAGGTGACGGCCCGCATGCCGCCGAGCATCGAGCACACCAGGATCCCGAGCAGGCCGACGAAGATCGCCAGCTCGAACGAGATGCCGATGAAGCGCGAGGTGATGATGCCGATGCCGAAGCACTGGGCGACGATGTAGGTGAACGACGCTGAGAAGAGCACGATCACGCCGCAGACGCGGGCGACGTTGCCCTCGTAGCGGGTCCCGAGGAAGTCCGGCACCGTGAACTGGCCGAACTTGCGCAGATACGGCGCCAGAAGGATGGCGACAAGCACGTAGCCGCCGGTCCAGCCGAGGACGTAACCCAGGTTGGCGTAGCCCGCCAGGTACAGGCCGCCGGCCATCGAGATGAACGACGCCGCGCTCATCCAGTCCGCCCCGGTGGCCATGCCGTTATAGAACGCCGGAACCACGCGGCCCGCGACGTAGTATTCCGACAGCTCCGCGGTGCGCGACAGGATGCCGATATAGGCATAGACCGCGATCGTCAGAAAGACGAAGGCGTATCCGATCACTTTGTTCGGGACGCCGAACTGCTCGAGAATGGCGAGCAGAATGGTGAAGCCGATAAAGCCGCCGGTGTAGCCACCGTAGACCTTACCGAGATTGGCGAGGAACCCGCCTTTGCCGACTTCGTATGCCATGGTTACCCCCTCAATCCTCGGCCACGCCGTATTCTTCGTCGATCTTGTTCTGGGCCGAAGCGTTCCAGAAGCAGAGTACGACGAAGGCGATCAGAGAGCCCTGCGCGGCCATGTAGA
>VGEI01000274.1 GCA_016869415.1 Alphaproteobacteria bacterium | reverse complement strand
CGATCCAGATCAGCTTCGCCGCGCCGAGCCTCGCCAGCAATCTCAACAAGCCGCAGATCGCCGCCTAATCCTCCCCCCGAGGCAGCGACCTGTGCAACGGCGGCCCGAAAGGGCCGCCGTTTTGGTTTTCCGGCCCCTGATTTAACCGCGGCGGAAGGTCAGGGTTACCCAGCCGTCGATGATCGTCCGGCGGGTCAGTTTCAGTCCCTGATAGCGATAGGCGGCGACGACCTCGCCCGCCTGCGGCACGAGCAGGCCCGACAGCACCAGGGTGGCGCCCCGCCCTACCCGCCGCACCAAGTCGCGGGATAGCCGGCGCAGGGGTTTGGCCAGGATATTCGCCAGCACCAGATCGCACCGCTGTCGGCCGAGACGCCGTAGCCCGTCGCTCCACTGGACACGCATCCATCTCGGCGACACTCCATTGTCGCGGGCGTTGTCGCCGGCGAGGCGCACGGAATCACGATCGATGTCCGCCGCCAGCACCCGGACCGGCCAGGTCTTCGCCGCCGCCAGGCCGAGGATGCCCGAGCCGCAGCCGAGATCGAGCACGCGCCGCATGCCGCGCCGGCCGCGGCGGGCCAGCCGATCTATGACCAGCAGGCAGCCCCGCGTCGTCGCATGCTCGCCCGAGCCAAAGGCCAGGCTGGCATCCAGCCGTATGCCGATAGCACCGGGCGGCACCGCGCCCTCGTAGTGCGAGCCGTAGACGAAGTAGCGCCCCGCCCGGATCGGCGGAAAGGCGCTCCGGTTGCGCGCCAGCCAATCGACGTCGGGTAGGCGCTCAATGGCGGTCTGGGGAGCCGGCAGGCCGAGTGGCCTGGCCGCTTCGATCAGCCGCGAGCGGATCGCCGCCTCGTCTGGTTCGTCCATAGTAAGGCCCTGGATCTGCCAGGGCCCGCCGGGTGTCATCTCGAAGGCCATCAGCGCGTCGCAATGACCCTCGATGGCCTGCGACAGCGCCGGCTGCGCCGCCGCCGTGGTGATGACTTCGATCTTCCAGACGGGTTTGGATTTCATGGCGAGAGAGCGAACGCCGCCGGGTCGTCATTCCACGGGTTGAAGATGGCAGCGCCAGAAGCGCGCACATCCTTTACGTTGCGTGTCGCGAGATAGAGGTCGTGCTCGATCGCGGTCGCGGCCAGTAACGTATCGATCACCGGCGGCGCTTGGCCCGTCGCCTGTTGCACGGCACCACTGATCCGTCCCCAGCGCCGGACGACGGCATCGTCCAGCGAGACGACGCGCCCGGCAAAGCGCGCTTCCAAGGCGGTCACCGCCGCTTCCAGGCGCGTGCGTAACGGCGATTCGACGGGCAGCTTGTTGACGCCCTTGTCGTATTCGCCAAGGGACAGAACGCTGATGAACAGCCGGTCTTCGGTTTGTGCGCGAGCCCAGGCGGCCACCGAGGGCGTGCATTCCGCCCGCGCCAGCTCAGAGATGACGGTGGTATCGAGCAACCAGCCGATCACAAGGCGACGTCCCGCCCCCGATCCGGCGCGTGCTCAATGTCGATCTCGGCCAGCGCAGTGCCTTGGAGGAAGTCGACCAGCGGCTGGGCGGGACGCGCGGCCGGCAGCAGTTTTCTCAGCTCCTCGACGGCGATGACCACGACAGCATCCTTGCCGCGATAGGTGACGCGCTGCGGGCCTTCGTCACGCGCCCGGCGAACGACCTCACTGAAACGGGCCTTGGCGTCCTCGAGCTTCCAGGCGCGCAGCCGCCGGACCGCAGTGCCTTTGATCGGGGTCCGGCCAGGCCTCGCCTTTTGGCTCCCGCCCCGTCGCCCCCCAGGCCGCTTTTCCGTCCTCATTGCCGTGACTCCAAGCATCTGACTAGCTAGTCAGATCATATAGGGCTGGAAGCGCCGCTGACAAGGGCGATCGAGCCAACCGGCGATCAATGCCGCTGCGCCGCTACCGTGGTGATGACTTCGATCTTCCAGACGGGAGGTCGAGCCCCAGTCACGCTGGATGCCTACTCAGAAAATCGCGGACGCTCTGAATGTGAAGGGCGACTTGCGCAGCGTCATAAGCAGAGAATTTCCCGTGCGCCGCATTGTTCCGCAAATCTAGCCACGCAGTGACATTTTTCTGATCAAGCTTTCCGTAGACATTAGCCTTTGCAAGATCGGCATTGAGAACGTCTGCTTTTCTTGCCCGGCCACTTGGATCATCGACTGGAATTGAGTTGGCGTCACACAGCTTCCGAAGGTGCTCCTCCGGCACGCATCCCGAAAGCACTGCGGCAGGATCCTTATAGCCACCGTCCAAGAGGTGCTGTGACATCTCCAAGAAGTCGGCAAAAACGCTCGCATGAACTAATTGCGTGAGAGAGTCGAGATAGCCGTTTTCATAGTCGTACTTTAGAGCTTCAAGTGCCCCCGGCAGCTCTTGGACCAGCACATGATTCATGGTCCCATATTTCTTCTGCAAGAGATCAAACGTAGCACGATGAGCACTGCCCGAAGGGGCAAGCCGCATCATCACTGACGACATCAGGCCAACAACCTTAGCCGAATCCTGCGGCAAGTCACTGCAATCTTCATGCTGTGACTTGGTGCGCAACGATGACCAGTGCCCGAGCACATCATCGATCTGTTCTATCGCGCGCTCTTTGCTAACAGCCATGGCTTCTCCCTATGCCGGCGCGACGAAGCTGTCCATGACCTTCTTGCGACCGGCCTTGTCGAACTCGATATCGAGCTTGCCGGCCTCGGCCGCAACCACCCGTCCGTAGCCGAATTTCTGGTGGAAGACGCGCGTGCCGACGTCGTAGGGCCTCTCCGGCCCTTTGCGCGGGGTCGAGGTGAAGGGGTGCGCGACACCCCTGATGTCGGTGCTGCGTACCCGCTTGTGCTCCGGCACAAAGATGTCGACGTCCTCAGCAAAGCCGGTCGTGCTGCCGCCCCATAGGCCGGCATCGGAGTGGACCTCGACATGCTCTGATGCCAGCTCGCTGACGAAACGCGAGGGGATGCTGGATTGCCAGAGATTATGGATGCGCCGGTTGGCGGCGAAGGAAACGTAGGCCCGGCGGCGCGCCCGCGTCAGCCCGACATGGGCCAGACGGCGCTCCTCCTCGAGCCCGGCATCGCCCTTCTCCTCCACCGCACGCGGATGCGGCAGCAGCCCCTCTTCCCAGCCGGGCAGGAACACGGTGTCGAACTCGAGTCCTTTGGCGCTGTGCAGGGTCATCAGGCTGATCATGTCGCCCGGCGGCCCTTCGGCGTTCTCCATGACGAGGCTGATATGCTCGAGGAAGGCGGTTAGGGTGCCGAACTCCTCCAGTGCGCCGATCAGCTCCTTGAGGTTCTCGAGCCGCCCCGGCGCGTCGGGCGTGCGCTCGGCCTGCCACATCGCGGTATAGCCGGACTCATCGAGGATGGTCTTGGCGAGATCGGCAACATGCGTCTCGTCCCCTCCCGCGGCACCGGTCAGGGTCATCTGCCAGCGCGCAAAATCATCGAGCAGGCGGCGTAAGCTTGAGCGCGCCTGGGGCTTGAGCTCGTCGCTCTCCACCAGTCGCCGACCGGCGGCGACGAGCGAGATGTTCTCCGCCCGTGCCAGGCGGTGCAACGTCTGCAACGTGGCGTCGCCAAGGCCGCGCTTGGGCTTGTTGACGATGCGCTCGAAGGCCAGATCGTCGTCCGGCTGCGCCGTGACACGGAGATAGGCCACCGCGTCGCGGATCTCTTCGCGCTCGTAGAATCGCGGACCGCCGATCACCCGGTATTTGAGGCCGAGGGTGATGAAGCGGTCCTCGAACTCGCGGGTCTGAAAGCCCGCCCGTACCAGCACGGCCATCTGGCCGAGAGCCTGCCCCTTCTGGCCCGAGCTGCCGCGCTGCAGCGTCTCGATCTCCTCGCCGACCCAGCGGGCCTCGGCCTCCCCGTCCCACACGGCCCGCACCTGGACCTTGTCGCCGCTGCCGGCGGAGGTCCACAGCGTCTTGCCCAGGCGGCCGCGGTTGTGCGCGATCAGCCCGGCGGCAGCACCCAGGATGTGGCCGGTAGAGCGGTAGTTCTCCTCCAGCCGGATGACCTGCGCGCCGGGGAAATCCTTCTCGAAGCGCAGGATGTTGCCGACCTCGGCACCGCGCCAGCCGTAGATCGACTGGTCATCGTCGCCGACACAACAGAGGTTCTTGCGCGCCTGGGCCAGCAGCCGCAGCCAGAGATACTGCGACACGTTGGTGTCCTGGTACTCGTCGACCAGGATGTATTTGAAGCGCTCGTGATACTCAGCCAGCACGTCCGGCCGTGTCTGGAAGATGGTCAGATTGTGCAGCAGCAGGTCGCCGAAATCGGCGGCGTTGAGCGTCTTCAACCGCTCCTGGTACTGGGCGTAGATCTCGACCGCCTTGCCGTTGGCGGCCTCGCCGCCCTCGCCCGCCGGCACCTTGTCGGGCGTCAGGCCGCGGTCCTTCCAGCGCTCGATCATCAGGGTGACGATTCGCGCCGGCCAGCGCTTGTCGTCGATGTGCTCGGCTTTCAGCAGCTGCTTGACCAGCCGTACCTGGTCGTCGGCGTCGAGGATGGTGAAATTGGTCTTGAGGCCCGCATGCTCGGCGTGCCGGCGCAGGATGCGCGCCGCCAGCGAATGGAAGGTGCCCAGCCACCAACCTCCCCCTGGGCCGCCGCTTTGCCCCTCGCCGCCGACCTCGCGGCCGATCATCGCGCCGACTCGGTCCTTCATCTGAGCCGCCGCCTTGTTGGTGAAGGTGACCGCGAGGATTTGCGACGGCCAGGCCCGGCGCGTGGCCAGGATATGGACCAGGCGCGAGGTCAGCACGCGCGTCTTGCCGGTGCCGGCGCCGGCCAGAACCAGCAGCGGGCCGTCGAGCTGCTCGACCGCCCGGCGCTGCGGCTCGTTCAGATTCAGCAGATAGGCAGGTGTTGCCAGCGGCAACACCGATTCGGCGGTCATGACGCCTCTATAGCATCGGTTGTCCGACTCTTCTTCTTCTTACCGTGCGGTATCGCCAATTGTGTCTTATCGGTGGCAACGTGTTTCTTGCCGTGCAAGACCTTGATTCGGCCGGGCGCTTTTTCCGCCACGATGTGCAAGATGGCTAATGGTCTTTTTCCTGGTCGGCGAAAAATTTTCGACCGCCCCTCTGGGACGAAACGTCTGCAGTCCCCATGTGGCAGGCAACGCGGCCAGAGGGTGCC